>JAJFJX010000348.1 GCA_021773655.1 Panacagrimonas sp. | reverse complement strand
CGCGGCGTCGGTAAGCTCGACGCTGGCTCGGAACCGGATTCGATCATGGCACTCACGCCATCCAGGATGTTGCCGCTGGCAACCCGTGCGCCGCAATTCTCGCTGCCCGACACGGTGTCCGGTCGGACGCGGTCATTGCAGGATCTGCGCGGCGCTCGCGGAACGCTGGTGATGTTCATCTGCAATCACTGCCCCTACGTCAAGCACGTCAACCCCGAGCTGGTGCGCCTGGCCGGGGACTACATCGGCCGGGGCATCGGCATGGTGGCGATCTGCTCCAATGATGTCGCCAACTATCCCGACGATGGCCCTGATCGGATGCGCGCCGCGGCCGAGGAGCTCGGGTACCCCTTCGCCTACCTCCATGACGCCGACCAGTCGGCGGCCCGCGCCTACGAGGCAGCCTGCACGCCGGACTTCTACCTGTTCGATGCCGAGCTGGCGCTGGTCTATCGCGGTCGGCTCGATGCCTCGACGCCGGGCAACGGCCAGCGCCTGGACGGGTCCGATCTGCGCGGCGCCCTCGATGCGCTGCTGGCAGGCGCGCCGCCCGTTTCGGTTCAACAGCCGAGCCTTGGCTGCAACATCAAATGGCTGCGACCGGCCTGAGCGGGTGGTGCCGGAGCGCCCTGGCCACCGCGCCAACACTTTGTTGCACTGCGATAGCGCCTTTGGGGTGGCCGGCATAGACTGGCGCCCGGCATTGCTTTTCCCGGTCCTGTGACAGCAGCGCTGCATTACACCGTTTCGCCCGACGAGCCCGCCCGGCACCGGTTCCTGGTGTCCCTGGACTGGCCGCTGGCGCCCGAGTCGGACCTGGTCCTGCAGATGCCGGTGTGGGTACGCGGCAGCTATCTGGTGCGCGACCTGGCGCGCGGAGTGCAGGACCTGCGTGCCTGGCGTGGCGACGCGCAGGTGGCGATCGAGCGTCTGGACAAGGCCTCGTTCCGGGTGCCGGCCGGTGGCGCCGGGTTGCGCATCGAATACCGGGTATTTGCCTTCGACGCCTCGGTGCGGCGGGCCTTTCTCGATACCCGGCGCGGGTTCTTCAACGGCAGCTCGCTGTTCTACGTCCCGCAACAGGCACGAGGGCTGCCGGTGACCCTGCAGGTGCTGCGTCCGCAGCCCCCGGCCGGACAGGGCTGGCAGGCGGTGAGCGCGATGACGCCGCTGGAGATCGATGCCGACGGCTTCGGGCGCTACCGGGCCGCGGACTTCGAGGAACTGATCGACCATCCTTTCGAACTCGGCGTGGTCGAGCGGGTGCCGTTCGACGTCCAGGGCCAGGCACACGAGCTGGTGCTCTCCGGACGCTACGTTGCCGATCCGGCACGGATCACGGCCGATCTGGCGCGCATCTGTGCGGTCGAACATGCCCTGTTCGGCGGCCAGCCGCACCTGGATCGCTATCTGTTCCTGACCCACGTGGTGGGTGCCGGCTACGGCGGACTCGAACATCGCAACAGCACGGCGCTGATCTGTTCGCGTGCCGACCTGCCGCGTCCGGACGCGGTCGGGATCAGCCGCGATTACCGCGGTTTTCTAGGGCTCTGCAGCCACGAGTACTTTCACCTCTGGAACGTCAAGCGCATCACCGCGCAGCGCTTTGCAGAATCCGACCTGTCGCGCGAGGCCTACAGCCGCGACCTGTGGCACTACGAGGGCGTCACTTCGTACTACGACGACCTGTTCCTGCTGCGCGCCGGCCTGATCGACGCGCCCACCTATCTGGACATTCTGGCCGAGCACGCCACGCGCCTGCAGCGCAGCCCGGCACGCAAGCGGCACACCCTGGCCGACGCCAGCTTCGAGACCTGGATCAAGTTCTACCAGCCGGACGCGGACACCCCGAACGCCAGCACCAACTACTACGTCAAGGGCGCGCTTGCGGCGCTGTGCCTGGACCTGCGCTTGCGGCGCGACAGTCCGATCACGCTGGACGACTGCATGCGCGCGCTGTGGCGGCGCCACGGGGCTACCGGCGTGCCGGTCCCGGAAGGCGGCCTGGAGCACCTGGCGACCGAGCTTTCCGGTCTGGACCTGCGTCGGTTCTTTGATCGGCTGCTGCGCTCCACCGAGGAGCTGCCCCTGGTCGAGCTGCTCGCAGACTTCGGCGTGCACGCAGATCCGCGCGCGTGCACCTCTGCAATCGACGACGGCGGGCGGACCCACGCCCGGGGCGCGCTGCCGTGGCTGGGCCTGCGCCTGAAGCCGGGCGAGGTCCAGATCGCCCATGTCCTGGACGACAGCCCGGCCCAGGCGGCCGGCCTGTCCGCCGGCGATACGCTGGTGGCGATCGACGGCCTGCGTCTGGTGTTTGCCCAGTGGAATCGCCAGGTCGAGGCGATGAAGCCGGGCGAACCGCTGACGCTGCATTTCTTTCGCGGCGACGAGCTGCTGGAAACCACGCTGGTCCCGCAGAAACCGCCGCTGGACACCTGGGCCTACACCCTGGCCGAGGCCACCGGCCAGGCTGCCGAGCGCCGCCGTAGCTGGCTGGGCACCTGAACCCGTGAATTCCCCAATCCTTGAAACGCCGCAGATGCCGCCGTACGAGGCGCCGCCGGATCCGTCGTCGCTGACGACGCTGGCGTCGCTCTACGAGGCGCGCTTGCGGCTGTCGCCACAGGCGCCGGCCTGTCGGCATTTCGATACGCAACGGCAGGCCTGGTGCGAAGTCACCTGGGCCGAACTCGCGCAGCGCGCGTCCCGCTTCGGCGCGGCCCTGCAGGACCTGGACCTGCGGCCCGGCGAGCGCATTGCCGTGCAACTGGCCGGCGGCCCCGACTGGATGGCGGCCGACTGGGCCATTCAGCGCGCCGGCCTGGTCACGGTCGGCCTGTTTCCCGATGAAACCCCTGCGGGAACTGCGCGCCTGCTGGCAGACGCCGAGGTGCACGGCCTGTTCGCCGACGATCTGGACCTGTGGACTTCGGTGTCCCGGCGCGCCGAGCTGCGGGGGTTGCGCTGGGTGATCCCGGTCGGAGAGCCGGCCATCACCCAGGATCGGCGCGTGCGACGCCTCCCCGAGGCACCGACGACGACGCTGCTACACCTGCCGACGCCAGCCATCGACCCGGCGGCACTGGCGACACTGGTCTACACCTCCGGCGCGACCGGCATGCCCATGGCGGTGATGATGTCGCACCGCAACCTGCTGTCGAACGCCGTTGCCACCGCCGAGGCTCTGGGCCTGCGTGGCGACGACGTGATCCACACCCAGTTGCCGCTGACACATCTGTTCGGGCGCACCGTGTGCGTCTATGGCGCAGCGTGGTGCGGCGCCACCCTGGTGTTCGGTGGAGGGGGTGTCGATCTGGGCGAAGAGCTGGCCAGCCAGAAGCCGACGGTGATGATCGGCGTGCCGCGCATCTACGAGCGTCTTTACGCCGCCTGGCAACAAGGCCTGGAAGAGGCTCCGGCATCGCGGCGCGCGTTTTCCCGCCTGGCGGTGGAAGCGGGCTGGGCGGTTCGTCATGGCGCCCCCGGAACCCTGCGAAGCCGGCTGTTGCCGGCCGCACTGATCCAGCGTCACAGCGCCGGCCTGCAGCGACACCTGGGCGGCCGGATGCGGCTTGCGCTCTCCGGCGGGGCCGCGCTGGCGCCCCAGATCGGGCGCTTCTTCTGCGCGCTCGGCGTGCCGCTGGTGCAGGGCTACGGGCTGACCGAGGCCGGTCCGGTGGTCAGCGTCGATCACCCGGGGGACCCCGATCCGGCCAGTTGCGGAAAGCCCCTGGCGGGCGTCGAGACGCGGATTGCGGCCAACGGCGAACTGCAGGTTCGCGGGCCCTCGGTGATGCTCGGCTACTGGCGCGATACCGCGGCCACCCAGCACTCCCTGGACGAGTCCGGCTGGCTGCGGACCGGCGACAAGGCCAGTCGCCTGGACACCGACCGCATCTACCTGGTCGGGCGTCTCAAGGAGTTGCTGGTGACCGCCGGCGGGGAGAAGGTCTCGCCGGCCGAGGTCGAGCGCCAGCTGCGGACGCTGCCGGAAATCGATCAGGTCATGGTGGTGGGCGAGGGTCGCCCGTTCCTGGGTGCGCTGGTCGTGCCGCAGTCCGGGGCGCTGGCGATGCTGCGCGCCTCGCTCGGCCTCAACGACGGCGACGATTCCGAGATGGCGTTGTGCCGGATCGAAGATGCACTGCTTGATCGCTGCCAGGCCGTGCTCGGCGAGGCGCCACGCAATCACTGGATCGCGCGGGTCGCGCTGGTGATGCAGCCGTGGACTCCGGCCAGCGGGCTGCTGACCGCGACGCAGAAGCTGCGCCGAAGCGAGATCGAGCGGACACACCGCAGCGAGGTGGAGCGGCTCTATCGCGGTTATTTCAGCTCACCGCTGACCGATTGTTCCCGCAACGCGACGCTGGCGACCTGAGACCGGCGGTTGCCGCCGAGTCCGGAGAATGGCCGGATCTTCACCAGTTCTTCAGGTCTCACCATGCGCAGGGATCAGTCCCGGCAATCGGCCCGTGATGCCGGTGATCCGCGATTGCAGTTGCGCACCTGAACAGGGCAGCGGCGGATGCCGTCCCCAGACCGGCGCCGGCCAGGCGGCATCGGTCGTGTAGCGCACGACATGGTGCAGATGAAGCTGTGGCACGACATTGCCCAGCGCGGCGATATTGAGTTTGTGCCCGTCGAATGCCGTCATCATCGCCTGGCCGAGCGCGCAGCTTTCATCGATCAGGCGCCGACGATCCGGTGTTTCGAGCTCGTGGATTTCGCGGATCGCATCGCGACGCGGCACCAGGATGCACCACGGGTAATGGGTGTCGTTCATCAGCAGCACCCGGCATAGGGGCAGGTCGCCGATCAGCACGGTATCGGCGTCCAGGCGCGGATGCAGGCTGAAATCCGGCAATCGGCTCATCGTGATGGTCCTGCCGTGCGGGCACGTCGCCAGGCGTCCGGTCCGCGGGTCTGGACGCGCGGGCGTGTCACGGCCTGCCAGCCTCGATCAGTACACAGCGGTTTCCACCAGACTGTTGTGCGGGCCGCAGCGCCGGCATCAGGGCCTCGACCGTGAGGCCCATGTTTCCGCGCGACAGCGCTTCGGCGGGCACCACCTGTGCCACCGCACTGAGCGTGACGGTGCCGCCGCCTGCGCGCGGGATCTGCAACGCGGCAAGGCCGGCACGGATGCGTTCGGCGGCGGCGGCCGCGCCCTGGCTGTCGGTGCCCGGCAGCATCAACACCAAATGGCGGGTGTCGTAACGGCAGACGACGTCACCAGGACGTTGAATGGAATACTGCGCCGCCAGTGCCATGGCGCGGATCGCCCGGTCCAGCGCGTCCTGTCCCTCAAGCGCCAGCTCATCGCAGGCATCCAGGGCCAGGACCATGATCGTGATCGGATACAGGCCGCGCATGGCCCGGCGCCATTCCCGATCCGCCATGTCGGTGAACGTGGACCTGGCCAGCGCACCTGAAACCGGTTCGTGCTGGCCGTCGGCGCGTAACCGCAGCAGCGATTCGATCGCGATGACCGCATCGCCCAGGGCGATCTGCAGGCGGGGTTCACCGGTGCGGACGCCTCGATCCAGCACGCACACAAGACCGGCGCAGCTGGGCTCCGTTCCCGGGTCCGGCCGGTGGATCGGCCGGGCATCGAAATACCGCACGGCACCAGATCCGGAACGCCCGGGTTGCGGATGGATGGTCGCATCTGCGGCGGGCGGCGGACCGCTGCGAGCCCTGAAGCAGTGCCACGCCAGGTCTGCGCAGGCCGCCAGTTCATCGGCCTTCAGGCCATGGGTCGCGGCGAAGTGCTGCTGGCGGCCGTCGGTAATCCATAGCGCGGCCATGGGCGCATCGGCGGCCTGCGCCAGCAGGCGGAGCAGGGCGCCCAGGACCGGGTCGGCCGGCTCCGCCTGCAGGCCCAGGGCCTCGATCCAGGGCGGTGTCGTTTCTTCTGGCTGGGTTTCGGTATGCATCCCCACCTCATTGCGGGCGCTTGGTCGGTCATCATCGTGGTGCCGGCTGCGAAATCCGGTCGGCCGGACACGGCGTGTTGCCGGCCCTGCCACGAGTCTACCGCGCGCGCCGGTGCGCTCCGCCGGCAGCACCGGGCTCTTGCGCATTGCGTGCATTGACCTGCGGCCCGGATAATCCGGCAACCCTTCCGCACCGGAACCCGATTGCCGCCGATGGCTACCCGCTCCCGCACGTATCGCATCGCCTTCCACAATCAGGGCAAGGTCTACGAGGTCTACGCACGCAACGTCAGCCATGGCGGCATGCCCGGATTCGTCGAAGTGGAGAAGCTGCTGTTCGGGGAAAAGAGCGCGCTGGTGGTGGACCCGACCGAGGAAAAGCTCAAGACCGAGTTTGCCAACGTCGAGCGCTTCTACGTGCCGCTGCACGCGGTCATCCGAATCGATGAGGTCAGCAAGCAGGGGCCGAGCCGCATTACCGCCGGTGGCGACAAGGTGCTGCCGTTCCCGATGGTCTACGGCGGCAGCGAAACCCGGAACTAGGGTCAGGCGCCAGACACAGGCCCCAGACACCTGACACCAGAAACCCCGGAGCCGGAATGGCGCAGCTGGAATTTGCGCTGCTCGGCAGCGGTAGCCGTGGCAACGCCACATTGGTCCGCAGCCCCAGCACCCGGCTGCTCGTCGACTGCGGGTTCGCGGTGCGTGAGCTGCGCGCCCGCGCCACGGCGCTGGACTTCGATCTGGCCAGCATCGACGGCATTCTGGTCACCCACGAGCACAGCGATCACATCGGTGGAGTGGCGCGCCTGGCGCGGGCCCATGGCCTGACCGTGTACCTGACGCCGGGCACCGCCAGTGCCCGCAAGGACTGGCACGGCTGCACATTGCAGCGCATCTCCCCGCACCAGTCGTTCCGGGTAGGGGACATCGAGGTGCTGCCGTTTCCGGTTCCGCACGACGCACGGGAGCCCTGCCAGTTCGTACTCTCCCACGACGGCCGGCGGCTCGGCATCCTGTCCGACCTGGGACGGGTGACGCCCCATGTCGTGCGCAGCCTGGCCGATTGCGACGCGCTACTGCTCGAATGCAATCACGATCCGGCCATGCTGGCCGCCGGCCCCTATCCCGACGCGCTCAAACGCCGCGTCGGCGGCGACTGGGGACATCTTTCCAACCCGCAATCTGCCGGCCTGCTTCAGGCACTGCCGCAGGCGCGCCTGCAGCGTCTGGTGCTGACCCACCTGTCGGAGCACAACAACACTCCGCTGCTGGCCCGTGCGGCAGCCTGCGAGGCGCTGCAGCAGGATCCGGCCTGGTGCGTGTGCGCAGTACAGGATCGCCCCTCGCCCTGGCTGGAGCTGGCCTGATCCGGGGCGAATCAACCTGCCGGGCGATGGCGGCGCGGCGCGACTCCGGAGGCGATGATCGTGTGCTGTCTTGTCTTGCGAGTCGGCCACCGGCCCGGGCGGCGGGCTAAAATCGAGGCCTCCTGCTTCGGCTACTGCGCGAACCCGCGCGAAATCTCTTTGGCGCTGCCATGACCGTACTCGTTGTTCCTTCGGCCCGGCGTCTGTCGGATTTCCGTATCGAAGCACTGCTCGCCCGCCTCGGGCCGTTGCTGCCGGGGCTTTGCGGCCTGCAGGTCCAGGATTTCTTCTTGGTCAAGGTGCAGGATCCGGCGGACGGCGTCGCAGCTCCGGACCCGTCTGAGCTGCGTGGTCTGCTTGGCGACGGCCCGGAGCACTTGCCGGAGGGTCGCGCCCGCTGTCTGGTGGTGCCGCGTCTGGGCACGGTGTCCCCCTGGAGCAGCAAGGCCACCGACATTGCCCGCGTGTGCGGAGTCCGCGGCGTGCAGAGGATCGAACTCGGGCGCGTGGTGATCCCGCAGGGCGTGGACCGCCTGAATCAAGCGGCACTGGCCGAGCTTCACGACCCGATGATGGAGTCGGTGCTCGCCGACGTGGCGCAACTGCAGCACGTGTTCGACGTGCAGCCGGTGCGCGCGCTGCGGCGGGTCCCGGTGCTCGCCGAGGGGCGCGAGGCGCTGGCCACGGCTAACCGTGACTGGGGCCTGGCGCTGTCCGACGAAGAGATCGACTACCTGGTCGAGCACGCGCGGAGCGCCGGGCAGGACCCCAGTGACGCCGAGCTGATGATGTTCGCTCAAGTCAATTCCGAACATTGCCGGCACAAGATTTTCAACGCCGAGTTCACCGTAGAAGGCGCGTTGCAGCCGCTGTCGCTGTTCCAGATGATCCAGGCCTCGCACCGCGCCGCGCCGCAGGGTGTGCTGTCGGCCTACAAGGACAATGCCGCGGTCATAGAAGGGTTCGAAGCCATGCGCTGGTTCGTCGACGGCGACCGGCGATGGCGCGAGCACCATGAACCGGTCGGCATCCTGATGAAGGTGGAAACCCACAACCATCCGACCGGCATTTCGCCGCATCCCGGCGCTGCCACCGGCGCCGGTGGCGAGATCCGCGACGAGGCCGCCACCGGCCGCGGCGGCAAACCCAAGGCGGGTCTGTGCGGATTTTCCGTGGCCCACCTGCACATCCCCGGCGATCTGCAGCCCTGGGAGGTGCCTGGCCGGACCCGCCCGCCCGGCATGGCCAGCGCACTGCAGATCATGCTCGAAGCCCCCATCGGAGCGGCGGCCTACAACAACGAGTTCGGCCGCCCCAGCCTGGCCGGCTACTTCCGCTGTTTCGAGACGGTGACGCCGGACGGGCGCAATCGGGGCTATTACAAGCCGATCATGATCGCCGGCGGCTACGGCAACATCCGCCTGCCGCACGTCGAGAAGTGCGAGGTGATCGAGGGCGCCCGCCTGATCGTGCTCGGCGGCCCGGCGATGCTGATCGGCCTGGGAGGGGGCGCGGCCAGTTCCATGGCCACCGGCGCGTCCAGCGCAGCGCTCGACTTTGCTTCGGTTCAGCGTGCCAACCCCGAGTTGGAGCGGCGCTGCCAGGAAGTGGTGGACGCCTGCTGGGCGCTGGGCCAGGCCAACCCCATCCTGTCGATCCACGACGTCGGCGCCGGTGGCATTTCCAACGCGCTTCCGGAACTGGTTCATGTCGATGATCGCGGCGGACACTTCCGATTGCGCGAGGTCCTCAGCGCCGATCCGGCGTTGTCTCCGATGGAGATCTGGTGCAACGAGTCCCAGGAGCGCTACGTGCTCGCAGTGGCGCCGCAGGACGTCGATGTCCTGCGCCAACTGTGTGCGCGCGAACGCTGCCCGATGGCCGTGGTCGGCACCGCCACCGCACAGCGCCAGCTGGTGGTCGAGGATGCCGACGGCAGTCGCCCGGTCGACATGCCGATGCCGGTCCTGCTGGGCAAGCCGCCGCGCATGAAGCGCAGGACGCGGCGTCAATCGAGCCACGCCGCGCGCGGTCCCATGGACTGGCTCGCCTCCCTTGCGCCCGCGCTCATGATTCCCGGTTCGCCGAACCCGGTGTCCGGCGCGTTCGAGGACGCCGCCATCCGCGTGCTGCGACATCCCTCGGTGGCCAGCAAGCAGTTTCTGATCACCATCGGTGATCGCACGGTCGGCGGGCTCACCGTGCGCGACCAGATGGTCGGCCCGTGGCAGGTGCCGGTGGCTGATTGCGCGGTCACCGCGACCGGCTTCGAGGCCTGTACCGGCGAGGCCATGAGCCTGGGCGAGCGCCCGGTGCTGGCCCTGCTCGACGCGGCGGCCTCGGCGCGCATGGCGGTGGGCGAGGCAATCACCAATCTGCTCGCGGCGCGGATCGCGAAGCTCTCCGACGTGCGGCTGTCCGCCAACTGGATGGCAGCCTGCGGCCAGCACGACGAGGATGCCCGGCTGTTCGACGCGGTGCAGGCGGTGGGCGAGGTGCTGTGCCCTCAGTTGGGCATCTGCATCCCGGTGGGCAAGGATTCGCTGTCGATGAAGTCGGTGTGGCAGCACCAGGGGCAGGCGCAGATCCAGACCGCGCCCATGTCGCTGATCGTCACCGCCTTCGCGCCGGTGCTGGACGTCGGGGCCACGCTGACTCCGCTGCTTTGCACCGACGCTGGGGACACCCGGTTGCTGCTGATCGACCTCGGCCGGGGGCGCAATCGCCTCGGCGGCTCCATTCTGGCCCAGGTCCACGGCAGCACCGGCGACGTGGCGCCCGACCTCGACGATCCGGACCTGCTCAAGGCGGCTTTCGGGAAAGTCCAGGAATGGAACGCGCAGGACCGCGTGCTCGCGCTGCACGATCGCTCCGACGGCGGCGCCTTCGCCGCACTGTGCGAGATGGCCTTCGCCGGTCATTGCGGTATCCAGGTCTCGGGCCTGGACCCGCGCGCGCTGTTCGCCGAGGAACTGGGCCTGCTGCTCCAGGTGCGCGAAGCAGATGCTGCATCGATGATCGGGCAGGCGCGCGTCGCGGGTCTGGATGCACAGGTCGTTGGCAGCCTGCGCAAGGATGATCGCGTGGTGTTCACCCACGGGGGCCTGACCCTGCTCAACCAGCCGCGCGAGGCCTTGTACAAGACCTGGGCCCAGACCAGCCATCGCATGGCACGCCTGCGTGACAACCCTCAGTGTGCCGACCAGGAATTCGAGACTGCCGGCGCGCGGGACGATCCGGGTCTGCATGTGGCGCTCAACTTCGCAGCGGATGCAGCACCTGCCGATGCCGCGCCGCACCTGGCGCGCCGGCCGCGCGTGGCCATCCTGCGCGAGCAGGGCGTCAACGGTCAGGCCGAAATGGCCTGGGCGTTTCACGCCGCCGGCTTCGAGGCGGTGGATGTGCACATGTCCGAGGTGCTCGAAGGCCGCGTCGTGCTGGCGGATTTCCAGGGGCTGGTGGCCTGCGGCGGCTTCTCCTACGGCGACGTCCTCGGCGCGGGGCAGGGCTGGGCCCGAACCATCCTGTTCAATCCTGGGGGACGCCAGGCGTTCCAGGCGTTTTTCGCCGATACGACCAAATTCGTGCTGGGCGTCTGCAATGGCTGCCAGATGCTTGCCGAGTTGCATGAGCTGGTCCCGGGAGCAGGCCACTGGCCGATGTTCAGGCGCAATGCCTCGGAGCAATTCGAGGCGCGCTGGTCGATGGTCGAGATCCTGGAGTCGAGGTCGATCTTCTTCGCCGGCATGGCCGGCTCCAGACTGCCGATCGCGGTGGCGCACGGCGAGGGCCGCGTCGAGTTCCAGGACCCGGCGGACGCCGAGCGGCTGCAATCGGGGGGGCAGGTCGTGATGCGTTTCGTCGATGCACGCGGTGAGGTGGCGACGCGGTATCCGGCCAACCCGAACGGTTCACCTGCGGGTGTTACCTCGGTCTGCAACGCCGACGGTCGCATCACGCTGCTGATGCCTCACCCGGAGCGCACCATCCACGGGCTCACCGGATCCTGGTGGCCGCAGCACGCACGCGGCACGCACACACCCTGGCTGCGCATGTTCGGCAATGCGCGCACCTGGGTTGCCTGAGCGATAGACCGCAGCGAGCCGCGGCCCGGCCGGTACTGCGGCGCCGGTAATCGACCGCGGAGCGGACTACTGGTCGTCGAAATCGTCGAAGTCGAATTCGGGCTTCGGCGGTTTGCCGTCGAAGACCAGGTTCTGCCGGCGCTGCAGGTAGGCGGTGCGGATGAAGAGGTAGGGGTCGTACTGCTCGTCGAGAAATTTGTCGGCGTCGAGCAGCCCGGTGCGCGCATCGATGGCGCCCATCACGCGCAGCGCGATCGCCTCCTCGGTGTCGACATAGGCGGTGGGTGAGGTATAGGCATCGCCGACGCTGCCGATCAGGTCACGGGTGTTGCTGGGTCCCAGCAGCGGCAGCATCAGGTACCAGCCTTCTCCGGCGCCCCATTTGCCGAAGGTCTGGCCCAGGTCTTCGTCGTTGGCCGGCAGGCCCATGTCGGTTGCAACGTCGAGAATGCCGACGATGCCGATGGTGCTGTTGACCACGAACCGGCCCAGATCCTTGCCGCCCTGTACCAGCTTGCCTTGCAGCAGGTCGTTGACGATGACGGTGGGGTAGAACAGGTTGTCGAGGAAGTTGGACACGCCGGAGCGGATCTCCACCGGCACATAGTCGCGATAGCTCCTGGCGACCGGGCGCAATACATAGCGATCGGCACCGCGGTTGAACGAGTAGATCCCGCGGTTGACCGGCTCCAGCGGGTCGGACGGTTCGTCCGGTGGCAGGTGGGCGCAACCGGCCAGCAGCAGGACCGACAGGCAGGCGACAGGGCGGGCAAACGCGGTCGGCACGGGCTCTCCTCGCAGGGTCTTTTGGGCAGATTCGGTGATTGCGTGCCGGTCCGGATCTAGGAATCCAGTTTCAGCGCGACGTCGATCTGCAGAAACTGTAGCAGGCTGCGCACCTGGTCCGGCACCTTGTCCAGACTCATCGTGCGCCCCTGTTGCGCGGCGCGCCGGGTCAGTTCGAGCAGGAAGGCGGCGCCGGCGCTGTCGATGCGCCCGATGCCCGACAGATCGAACGCATCCTGCGCGGCCAGGCGGTCGGCCTGCGCCAGCCAGTGCGGCATGTGCGCGAACGTCAGATCCGGCATCAACCCACGCCGCCGCTGCTGCTGAAATAGGTGTTCTTCTCCAGGCGCTCGATCACCGCGTCCAGGCCGCTGGCTCTGATCTCGGCATTGATCTGGCTGCGGAAGTTGGTGATCAGCGACAGGTTCTCGACCGCGATGTCGTAGATCTTCCACTGGTCGTCCCGCACGTGGACCGAGAACGCCAGAGCGATTGGCGGCCCATCCTTGCGCAGAATCTTGGCGTCGACGGTGACGTCCTCGGCGCCCTTGGCAGCACGCAGAGGGGCCCATTGGGCTTCGACGCTGTCGTGGTAATCGAGCATCGCGCGGGCATAGGTGCGGATCAGAGAATCCTTGAACGCGGCCTCGAAGCGGTTGCGCTGCTCTTCGCTGGCCTTGCGCCAGTTGCGCCCCAGCACCAGTTGCGCAATGCCGCGGGTGTCGAAATAGGGCACGACCTTTTCGTCGACGACCTCGTAGAACGCCCCCAGGTCCTTGCGGTAGGCCTCGTGGTTTTCCCGGATCAGCGTCTGGAACTCGGTGGTCGCGCTCCGGATCACTTCGTCTGCCGGCTTTTCGGGCGCGGCCTGGGCCTGCGCGCCCAGCATCAGCGCGAACAGGGGAACGATCAGGCGGGACATCGTGCGGGGGGTTTTCATGGATGGGCTCCGTTGGGACCGGAATCTGCGGGGGTGTCGCGGTGGGCGAGCGAATCGGCCAGCTTGCCGATGGCCGAGGCGAGCTTGGCGTTGCCATCGTCATTGCCCTGTGAGGACAGGAACTGGCCGATCAGGTTCTCCAGCACCAGCGCGCTCTGGGTGAGCTTGAGGGTGCTGCCCTCGACCAGCGAGGCGTCGGCGCCGCCGGCTTCGATGCCGACGTACTGTTCGCCGAGCAGGCCGGCTGTGAGGATCTTGGCGTTGGAGTCCTCGGGGATGTTGTCGTAACTGTCGGACAGCTCCAGCGTGACCCTGGCCTCGAAGGTGATCGGGTCGATGACGATGTTGCGCACGCGTCCGATGCGCACGCCGGCCATGGTCACCGCCGAACCGGTCTTGAGGCCGCCGATGTTGTCGAACGCGGCGGTGACGCGGTAGGTCTGGCCGCTGCCGCCGACGGTGTCCAGGCTGGCGACGCGGAAGGTGAGCACGAACACCGCTGCCACGCCCAGGCAGACGAACAGGCCGACCAACATTTCCAGGGCACGTGATTGCATGGCGGGAACCTAGAGCGGATGACTGAACTTCACTTGAACATGAAGGCGGTGAGAACGAAATCGAGCGCCAGGATCGACAGCGACGAGATCACCACGGTCGAGGTGGTGGCGCGTGCCACGCCCTCGGACGTGGGTTCGGCGTGAAAGCCCTGGTAGACGGCGATCCAGCTCACTGCGAAACCGAACACCAGCGACTTGATCAGGCCGTCGGCGATGTCCTCCATGCCGACGCTGGCGCGAATCTGTGACCAGTAACTGCCGGCGTCGACCCCCAGCAGTTCGACGCCGATGGCGTGGCCGCCGGCGATGCCGATGGCCATGACGGCGAAGATCGAGGCCAGCAGCGGCATCGCGATCACGCCGGCCAGGAAGCGCGGCGCCACCACCCGGCGCACCGGATCGACCGCCATCATTTCCATCGCCGACAACTGGTCGGTGGCGCGCATCAGGCCCAGTTCGGCGGCCAGCGCGGATCCGGCGCGGCCGGCGAACAGCAGCGCGGTCACCACCGGACCCAGCTCGCGGATGATCACCAGTGCCACGAACACGCCCAGGGACTCCTCGGCGCCGAAGCGGATCAGCGTGCGGTAGCCCTGCAGCGCCAGCACCATGCCGACGAACGAGCCCGACAGCACGATGATGATCATCGACAGCTGGCCGACGTGGTAGAGCTGCTGGACCAACAGGCGCGGACGCAGCAGCAGGCTCGGCAGGCTGGCCACGACCTGCAGGACAAAGAACTGCGCCCGGCCCAGACCGCCGAGGAAGCCCTGGATCACGCTCAGGGTGCCGTTCACGGCTGCGCCTTGCCGAGCAGGTCGGCGGCGTAGTCCGTTGCCGGGTAATGGAAGGCCACCGGTCCGTCCGGCAGCCCTTCGAGGAACTGCCGCACCCACGGATGTCCGGAGGCGCGAATCTCGTCGGCCGTGCCCTGGGCCTGCACCTTGCCGTCGGCGATCAGGTAACCGTAGTCGGCGATCGACAGCACCTCCTGCAGATCGTGTGAAACCACGATCGAGGTCAGGCCCAGAGCATCATTGAGGCTGCGGATCAGGCGCATCAGCACGCCCATGGAGATCGGGTCCTGGCCGGCGAAGGGTTCGTCGAACATCACCAGATCCGGATCCAGGGCGATGGCGCGCGCCAGCGCCACGCGCCGGCTCATGCCACCCGACAGCTGCGAGGGAAACAGGTCACGCGCGCCGCGCAACCCCACCGCGTGCAGTTTCATCAGCACCAGGTCGCGGATCATCGGCTCCGGCAGGCGTGTCTGTTCGCGCAGCGGGAAGGCGACGTTTTCGAACACGTTGAGGTCGGTCAGCAGCGCGCCGTTCTGGAACAGCATGCCCATGCGCTTGCGCAGGGAATAAAGTGCGCGCCGGCCAAGTGCGTGGACGTTGGTGCCGTCGAACTCCACCGTCCCCGCGCCGGGCCGCCACTGGCCACCGATCAGGCGCAGCAAGGTGGTCTTGCCGGAGCCGGAGGGCCCCATGATGGCGGTGACCTTGCCGCGTGCAATGTCGACGTTCACGTCGTCGTAGATCACCCGCGAGCCGTGCGCGAAGCGCAGGCCGCGCGCGCGAACCAGCATCGGTCCGGGCGCGCTCATGCGGGCCGCGCGGGGTCGCGCGTCTCGGTCGGAGGGGGTGCAGGCATGTTCGTATTGTACGTTCAATCAGTAGCCCGGCTGGGCGACCGGTAGCATGAGCAGGCAAGCTGAACGTGCCCGGATTGCTCACGCAGAAGTCGGTGATGGCGGGGCCACCACGGCTTCAGCGGGCGCGGTCCGCCAGCCGGCGTCGCAGCGTGATGCAAAGCGAATCGGCCACCGAATCGATCGCGATGGTCCCGGCCAGTTCGGCCATCTGGGTCATGCGCAGGCCGGCAAATCCGCAGGGGTTGATGCGGCCGAACGGCTCCAGGTTCATCGCCACGTTGAGCGACAGGCCGTGATAGCTGCAGCCGCGACTCACGCGCAGGCCGATCGAGCCGATCTTGCGGACGTCCTCGCCGTGTCCGAAGTCACGGCGCAGATAGACGCCTGGCGCCTCCGGGCGGGCGTGGGCGAGCAGGCCATGGGCAGCCAGAACCTCGATCATGCCGGCTTCCAGCAGCGTCACCAGCGCGCGCGGGCTCAGCCCCAGGCGACGCAGGTCGAGCAGCGCATAGGCCACAAGCTGGCCCGGGCCGTGATAGGTGACCTGGCCGCCGCGGTTGCTGGAGATCACCGGGATGTCGCCTGGCGCCAGCAGATGCTCGGGCCTGCCGGCCTGGCCCTGGGTGAACACCGGTGGGTGCTGCAGCAGCCACAGTTCGTCAGGGGTGGCGGGGGTGCGTGTCTCGGTGAATTGGCGCATGGCCGCTGCGGTCTGCGCGTAGTCGCGCAGACCCAGGTGCCTGCAGATCAGTTCGACGACAGCCACATGCGAATCTGGTCTGACAGCCGCTGGAACAGACTGCCGGCCTCGATCTGCTTGAGCGCGATCAAGGGTGCCTGCTTGATCGGCTTGTCGTCGAGCATCACGCTGACGGTTCCGACGCTCTGGTTGAGCGCCACCGGCGCCAGCAGCGGTTCGTCGACCTCGGTCTTGAATTTCACCTTTTCGCGGGCGCCACGCGCCAGCAGCAGGTTCATCGTCGGTGCGCCCACTTCCAGTTGCGGTTCCACACCCTTCCATACCCGCACCTTGGCGATGGGGTTCTGCGGACCGAACAGGGGCACGCTGTCGAAGAAACGAAAGCCCCAGTTCATCAGCTCCAGGCTTGCCTGCGCGCGATAACGCTTGCTCCGGGTGCCCATCACCGCGGTGATCAGGCGCTGCTCGTCGCGCTTGATCGAAGACAGCAGGCAGTAGCCGGCTGCGCTGGTGTAGCCGGTCTTGAGGCCGTCGGCACCCGGGTCCATGCCCAGCAGCAGGTTGCGGTTGCTCTGCTTGATCTCGTTATAGGTGAATTCGCGCACCGAGTAGCGCTTGTATTCGTCCGGAAAGTCCCGGATCAGTGCCCTGCCGAGCAGTGCGATGTCGTAGGCGGTGGTGTAGTGCTCGGGGTCCGGCATGCCCGGCGCGTTGGTGAAGTTGGAGTTCTTCATGCCCAGGCGCGCCGCGTACTGGTTCATCAGCGTGGCAAAGGCCTCCTCGCTGCCGGCGACATGCTCGGCCATGGCCACGCTGGCGTCGTTGCCGGACTGGATCACGATGCCATTGATCAGGTCGCCCAGTTTCACCCTCGAGCCCAGGTCCAGAAACATGCGCGACTCGCTCGAATCCTTTCCCTGGCGCCAGGCTTTCTCGCTGATCAGCGCGGTTTCGTCCCAGCTCAGCCGGCCCTTGGCGACCTCGTCGTAGACGATGTAGGCCAGCAGCACCTTGGTGATGCTGGCAGGCTCGACGCGCTGGTGCGGTTCGCGCGAGGCCAGGATCTCGCCGCTGGCGAAGTCCATCACCACGTAGGAGCGGGCCTCGACGTCCGGCGGATCCGGAATCTTCGCCGCAACCGCAGCGCCGGCGGAAGCGAAGGTCAGAAAGGTGCACAGCAGGATCGGGATCAGGCTCGGGGTTTTCTTCACGGATCGGCAGGGTCGGTGTTGGCGGAATCCGATTATCGCAATGCAGCATGGGCCCGGCGAATCCGCAGTGCCGGTGAGGCTTCACTACCTGGCGATGTTCACCGGTTCGTAGCCGGCCAGGCGCAGTCGGATTCGCGCCTCGTCCATGTGCTGGCGCCGATCGAAAGGCCCCAGCATCACGCGGTGCACGGTATCGCCGTTGTCCAGCATGCCGACACGTACCAGGGTCTGGCCGATGCGCAACTGGTCAAGCTCCTCGCGCAGCGCCGAGGCATTGAGCGGATCACTGAATGCGCCCACCTGCAGCAGGCGGCCGGTGCTGGTGGTGGCCGGAACCTCGGTCGCCTCGGCGCGCAGCATGGGAGGCGGGGGCAGTGCCTGCCCAGGGGTGATGGCCTCGACCTCGACCATCGCGATCTTCCCGACCGTGCCCAGACGCGTGGCCGCGGCGAACGACAGGTCGATGATGCGCGAGTCATGAAACGGACCGCGATCATTGACCCGCACGATCACGGTCTTGCCGTTGCCCAGATTGGTGACCCGCACGTAGGTCGGCAGCGGCAGGTGCTTGTGCGCCGCGGTGAGCTCGAACATGTCGTAGCGCTCGCCGCTGGAGGTGCGCCGGCCATGAAACTTGCGCCCGTACCACGATGCCAGTCCGGTTTCGCGAAAGCCACTGGCTGCCGTCATCACGTGATACTGCTTGCCGAAGACTTCGTAGCTCCGGGGGTTGCCGCTCGCACTGGGCGGTTCGGCCACCGGGATCGGGTCCGGCAGGTCGGCAAGGTCGGGCGGAATGTCCTGTGGATCCGGCGGGCCGTCCTGTTCCGACGGACTCGCGGGCGTGTTGAAGCGCTCCTCCTGTTCCTCCGGCGTCGGTTGGCGTGACGGCGGTCTGATGACGCTGGCCTGGGGCGGCGGTATCAGCACCTGGCGCGGGTTGGGATTGGTCGGCCTGGGTGGTGCCGGGCTGGCACAGGACGCCAGCAGCGTCGCGGCCAACAGCGCCGCCAGGTGCAGCCGCAGCGGCCCCCTCACCGGTCGGCCTGCCGTTCGGCATCCAGGCGGGCCATGGCCGCAGCCAGTTGGCTGACCGTCATGGCGTAATAGACACGGGGGTTGTAGCTCATCACCGAGTAGAAGTTGTGCAGGCCGAGCCAGTACTCCTCGCCGTCGTCGAGTTGCAGGCGCACGATGCCGACCGGAGTCTCCGGCGGCAGTTCCACGCTGCTGTCCAGGCCCAGTGCACTCAGGTCCGCTGCCCGGTGCGTGCTGCGGCTGGTGTTGACCGCCACGTCCGCGGGCAGCGGCCGGCGCAGGTGGGCGCGCACCATCAGCGGTTCGCCACGGCGCCAGCTGCGGGCGGGGTCGTACTCGACCAGATAGCGGGCGACGCTGCCGATGGCGTCGGCCGGCTGCCACAGGTCGCGCTCGCCGTCGCCGTCGAAATCCACCGCCAGTCGCCGGTAGTTGCTGGGCATGAACTGCGCCCAGCCCATGGCGCCGGCGTAGGAGCCCCTGGGCTCGGTCGGGTCGATGCCGTAGTCACGGCAGAAGGCGAAGAAGGCGACCAGCTCACTGAAGAAGAACCGCGAACGGGTCGGATGTTCAAGGCCCTGCGTCGCCAGCGCGTCGAGCACTCGCGTGGTGCCGGTGAAGCTGCCGAAGTTGGTCTCCAGCCCGATCACGCCGGCGATCACCGCCGGGGGCACGCCGTATTCGGACTCCGCCTGCATCAGCCAGGTACGGTGCTGGTCGATGAAATCGGCACCGCGGGCGATCCGCGGCGCATCGACACGCTTGGCCGCGTAGATCGTCCAGGTCTCGACCCGCTCGGCTGCGTTCTGCTCGGCCTCCACCAGCTTCGGCAGGCGCTGCGCCTGGCGAAGGGCGGCTTCGACTCCGGCCAGTTCGTGATCGGTGAAATTCTCCTGCTGCGCCAGTTGCCGCAGCAGCGACGCGGCCCGTGGATGGGTGCTGTAGTCGGCAAGGCAGGGCGCGCTGGAGCACAGCAACACAAGCCACAGGCATATGCGATGCATACTGGCGGGGCGGGATCCGGGAGGTGATCCGGCAACCATAACCGCTGGCCCCGGCAACGCCAAGCCCCGTCCCGGCGCCGCGAGCGCGGCGTTCACGATTCCAGCAGTATCCGGTGTGTGTGGATCGACATCATGATGCCGAACCCGGCCAGCAGGCTGACGATTGAAGTGCCGCGCCGATGGGCTCGCCTCATCAGCGGCCAGGACATTCCCGACCGGCATTCGAGGGTCCGATCCTCGTGGACGTGCTCCTCGTATCCGTCCCCCCACCGTTCACGATTCCAGCAGTTTCCGGTGTGTGTGGATCGACATCATGATGCCGAACCCGGCCAGCAGGCTGACGATTGAAGTGCCGCCGTAGCTCATCAGCGGCAACGGCACGCCGACCACCGGCAGCAGCCCCATGACCATGCCCACGTTGATGAACACGTAGACGAAAAAGGTGATCGACAGGGCGCCGGCCAGCAGCCGCTGGAAACTGTCCTGGGCGCGGGCGGCGATGTACAGGCCGCGCGCCACGACGCCCAGATAGAGCGCCAGCAGCAGGACCACGCCAAGCAGTCCGAACTCCTCGGCGAGCACCGCGAAGATGAAATCGGTGTGGGACTCGGGCAGGAAATCCAGCTTGGCCTGCGTGCCCTCCAGCCAGCCCTTGCCGGACATGCCGCCAGAACCGATGGCGATCTTGGACTGGGCGATGTGATAGCCGGCGCCCAGCGGATCCGACTCGGGATCGAGCAGGGTCAGGATGCGCTGGCGCTGGTATTCGTGCAGGCGTGCCCACATCACCGGTGCCGCCGCGCCGATCAGCGCCGCCACCGCCGCGACATACTTCCAGGACAGCCCGCCGAGATAGAGCGCGAAACTGCCGGAGGCGAATATCAGCAGCGAGGTGCCGAGGTCGGGCTGCACCATCACCAGCGCGGTCGGGCCGGCGATGATGAGCAGTGTGCAGACCACCACCACCAGCCGGGGCGGCATCGGGAACAGGTGCAGGAAGCCCGCCACCATGATCGGCATGGCAAGCTTCATCAGCTCGGACGGCTGGAAACGCAGCACGCCCAGGTCCAGCCAGCGTTGTGCGCCCTTTGCGTGATCGCCGAGCAACAGCGTCAGGGCGCAGAGGAACGCCGCCAGGCCGTAGAACCACGGTCCGCCCGCGCGATAGAGCTCCGGCGATGCCTGGGCTGCCATCACCATCACGACCAGTCCGATCACCAGGCGCTCGGCCTGGTTGATCACCACCGGCATCGAATGCCCGGACGCCGAATACACCACCGCCAGCCCCAGTGCGCTGATGCACAGCAGCAGGAACAGCAGGATCGGGTCCAGGTGCAGCGCGTAGAAGCCGCGATGCAGGCTGGGTTCGGCGCTTTGGGTGGTCGTGAAAGGACTCATGTCGGATCGGTGCAGTAGCGCATCATTGCAGGATCGGCACCGGCGGCCGGGGCGGGGCGGGCACCGCAGTGGCGCTCCCGGCGGGCTTGCCCGGCGGTGGCGGCGCCACGTAGAGCACCTTGCCCAGCAGTGCCTGATCCAGCACCTGGCGCGCGATCGGCGCGGCCATCGCGCCACCGCCGCCGGCATGCTCGGCGATCACCGCCACCGCGATGCGCGGCGC
>JAJFJX010000347.1 GCA_021773655.1 Panacagrimonas sp. | reverse complement strand
GACTATCTGGTGCCTTCGCGCACCCATCCCGGCCATTTCTTCGCGCTGCCGCAGTCGCCGCAGTTGTTCAAGCAGCTGCTGATGGTGGGCGGCTTCGATCGCTATTATCAGATTGCGCGCTGCTTTCGCGACGAGGATCTGCGCGCGGACCGCCAGCCGGAATTCACCCAGCTCGACCTCGAGACCTCGTTCCTGACCCAGGAGCAGATCATGGCCCTGGTCGAGGGGCTGGTGGTGGACCTGTTCGGCAAGGTGATGAACGTCGACCTCGGAGCCCTGCCGCGCATGGGCTACAGCGAGGCGATGGCGCGCTATGGTTCGGACAAGCCCGACCTGCGCAATCCGCTGGAGCTGGTGGATATCAAGGACCTGGTGGCGGACTCCGATTTCAAGGTGTTCGCCAACCCTGCAAAAGACCCCAAGTGCCGGGTGTCTGCACTGCGCGTGCCAGGGGGCGGCGAGAAACTGTCGCGCGGCCAGATCGATGCCTACACCGGATTCGTGGCGCTTTATGGCGCCAGGGGCCTGGCCTGGATCAAGGTCAACGACGCGGCCAGGGGGCGCGAAGGTCTGCAGTCGCCGATCGTGAAGAACCTTTCCGACGCTGCGCTGGCGGGCATCCTCGAACGCACCGGCGCGCTGAACGGCGACCTCATCTTCTTCGGTGCCGACAAGTTCAGCGTGGTGTCCGACGCGCTCGGCGCGCTGCGCCTCAAGGTCGGTCGCGACATCGGCCTGACGACCGACGGCTGGAAGGCCCTGTGGGTGGTGGACTGGCCGATGTTCGAATGGGACGACCGCGACGGTGGCCGCTGGGTGTCGCCGCATCATCCGTTCACGGCACCCAGGCAGTTCGATGCGGCGGCGATCAAGGCCGACCCCGGCAGCATCGTGTCGCAGGGCTACGACATCGTGCTCAACGGCGTCGAACTCGGCGGCGGCTCGGTGCGTATCCATCGCGCCGATGTACAGCAGGCGGTGTTCGAACTGCTCGGCATCGGTGCCGAGGAGCAGCAGGAGAAGTTCGGCTTTCTCCTTGAGGCGCTGGCCTACGGCGCACCGCCGCACGGTGGCCTGGCCATCGGCATCGACCGGCTGATCATGCTGATGGCCGGCGGGGCGTCGATCCGCGAGGTCATCGCTTTCCCCAAGACGCAGACCGCACACGACCCGATGACCAACGCACCGGGGGCCGTGGATGCCAGGAACCTGCGCGAACTCAATATCCGCAGCACGGTCACCCGCACTCCGGAAACCACCGAGCCGCGCTAGGGTCCAAGCCGGATTCGGCTCCGCACAAGGAACATGATGCTCATCTACAGATTCGCCCCGACCGCTATCGGTGCCGTGCTGGCTGCAACCCTGATGGCCGGCTGCAGCGGCGTCGGCGAAGGCAGCCGGCCGGAGACCCTCAAGATCCTGCAACTGGCGCCGGGCGAAGCGCTGTCGCGGGACCTGCTGGAGGCGCCCACCGAACCGGCCGAGGCGTTCACCTGCGTACGTACGGCCTTGAGCCTGTTCGTGACCTTCTCCGGCGGCGACATTGGCAACTTCACCAACCGTGCGCGCTGGTCGAGCAGCAACGAGGCGGTGGTGCGGGTCAGCAACCGCGACGAGACGGTGCCGGGTTCCGATGGCGACCTGGTGTTCGACTTCGGCTCATTGACGCCGGTGGCGCCGGGCACCGCCACCATCACCGCGGAGTACGTGGGCAAGACCGCCAGCATCCCGGTCACGGTCGAAGGCCTGGATACCAGCACCATCACCATCGAGCCTGCATCGGCGGTCATGGCGCCGCGTTCCGTTCAGGACTTCCGGGTCAGCGCCCTGATCGACGGCGTCGTGACCGACATCAGCAACGTGGTGACCTTCGCGTTCGCCGAGCCGGACGAGGAGGTCGCCATCGTCAGCGGCACTGGCCGTGTCCGGGCGGTGGCCGCGGGAACCGCGCCGCTGACGCTGGAAGGGCGCCTGAACGCACCCTGCGAGGTCACCCCCAGCGCGCCGGTGCAGGTTGCCACGCTGCAGGCGCTGGATCTGGACTACGAAGAAGGATTCGACAGCGGCGAACTCCTCAGCGGGACGACCCAGCTTCTGCGTGCCACCGGGCAGTTCGGCGATCTCGATGGCGATGGCCAGGCCGACACCCAGGACCTGAGCAGCCAGTCTGTACTGACCAGTTCGGACACCGGCGTGCTCAGTCCCGGCGGCCTGCTGTCGGACTTCAACCTGGTGATCGCCATCACCAGCGGCGAGGTCCCGAGCCTGGTCGGCGACGCCACCGTCACCGTCAACTTCGGCCGGGTCATCGACCCGGACGACGACGGTCCGGTCGAGGGGGATCCCGGAGTGGAAAGCAACGCATTGCCGTTCACCGTGTTCAACACCCAGCTCCAGAGCTTGCGCATCACCCCCGAGGAGGTGCAGACCCTGGCGCCCTTGGACAGCACCCGTTTTCGCGCCATCGGGACCTACACCTTCGACGGCGTCGAGCGCGAGCAGGACGTCACTCGCCACGTCGCCTGGCAGTCCAGCGACACTGAACTGGTGCAGATCGTCACGGGCGTCGTTCGCAGTGCCGGCATGGCGCAGGCCCCCACCCAGGACGGCGAAGGCAGCGTGACGATCTCCGCGTCCTTCGTGCTCGGTGTGGCAGACGTCGACGCCCAGGGCGTGGCCAACCCCAATCGCCCCGTCGACGACCCGGACGACCTGCGCGATTCCGTCGAGCTGATCGTCGTCGCGGCTGGCGCGCAAACAAACCCCTGAGTTTGCGCGCCAGCCGAGCGCAGCAGCGTCGCCCGGGGTCAAAGCCCGGGTCAGCGCCCGGGGGTCAGGGCTGGCGGCGTGTGATCAGCCGGCCGCGGGCCAGGATCAGCTCCAGGTCCTGGCCGGGCTGAACCTGGTCGGCGTTGCGAATCACCTGGCCTGCCCCGCTGCGCGCAATGGCATAACCCCGGTCCAGCACCGCCTGCGGCCCGTAGCTGCGCAGCAGGCTGCGCTGCTGCTGCCATCGTGCGTCGCGGGCCTGCAGGCCGTGGTGCGACGCCTGCAACAGCCTGCGGTGCAGGTCCAGCCATTGCGTGCGGCGGGCCTCGACGCCCGGGCGCGGGTTGCGCAGTTGAATCCGAAACGCCAGTTCGGCCTGTCGTTGCCGCATCGCGGCGAGCTGGCGCTGCATCGCCGCGCCCAGTTCCAGGCTCAGATCGTCCAGTGCCTGGGCGCGCAACTGCAACTGACGTTGTGGATGGCGCTGCTGCAGGCGTGCGGCCAACTGCCGGATCTGCTCGGCGCGCTCGCGCAAGCGCTGCGCCAGAGGCTGGCGGAGCCGGACGCGCCAGGCATCGAGGTGCTGGGTGATCGCAGAGCGGTCCGGGCTGGCCAGCTCGGCCGCGGCGGTCGGAGTCGGCGCGCGCAGGTCAGCGGCGAAGTCGGCGATGGTGAAATCGATCTCGTGGCCGACGCCGCTGATCACCGGCACCGGGCAGGCGACGATGGCGCGTGCCACCGCCTCTTCATTGAACGCCCACAGGTCTTCCAGCGAACCGCCACCGCGCACCAGCAACACCGCATCGACCCGGGCACGCCGTGGCAGATGCTGCAGGGCGCGGACAATGGCCGGCGCCGCCGCCGCGCCCTGCACCGCAACCGGCCACAGCACCACCTGCAGCAGCGGATAGCGCCGCTGCAGCGCGGCCAGCACATCCTGCACCGCTGCCCCGGTGGCCGATGTGATCAGGCCCAGGCAGCGCGGGCGGCTGGGGATGGGGCGCTTGCGCGCTGCATCGAAC
Source organism: Panacagrimonas sp. (assembly GCA_021773655.1). Taxonomy (GTDB): domain Bacteria; phylum Pseudomonadota; class Gammaproteobacteria; order Nevskiales; family Nevskiaceae; genus Panacagrimonas. The sequence goes on along the minus strand of JAJFJX010000347.1, from coordinate 537 downwards.
AGGCCCTCGGCCGACAGCTTGCGCTTGAGCGCCTCGAATTCGCGCAGCAGAGCGCCCTGTCCGGCCGGTTCGAGATGCTCGCAGATCAGCTGCAGGTCGCCGCGCGCGGTATAGAAACTGGCCTGCGCGCGCAGCAGCACCTGGTCGCCGTTGCCCGGCTGCGCCGCCACCCGCAGGTTGGCGTTGCGAAACATGGCGCAGCGAATCTGCGCACGCTCGTCCTTGAGCGTGAAATACCAGTGACCGGAAGACGGGCGGCTGAAGTTGGAAATCTCGCCTTCCACCCACAGTCGCGGCAGGCTGTCCTCGACCAGTGCGCGCAGGAGTTCTGCCAGCTCGGAGACGCGATGGACGGTGCGTGGGGCCGGCGAATTCACGCGCAGAGCGAGGGTTGATCGGACAGGCGAAGGTCTATAATACGACTTTGATGGAGCCCTCAATGCGCATACAAACCGAGGCGCTGACGTTCGACGACGTCCTGCTGCAACCCGCCTACTCGGAAGTTCTCCCGCGCCAGGTCGACCTGACCACCCAGCT
>JAJFJX010000346.1 GCA_021773655.1 Panacagrimonas sp. | reverse complement strand
CAACCGCCGGCGCGGTCGCCGCAGCGCACAGCAGCACCATCAGCAGGAGCAGCCCCATCAGGGGTAGCAGGCGTGGCCTTCGATCAAGCGATGCGTCGGGCATGAAAGGTCTCGAGCAAAACACTTGCCAGAAAAAGCCGGCTGCAGGTTTGTGCCTGCAGCCGGCACCCCAGGGGACCTCAGGAGAAGGTCCTGCGGCGCCGTCGCCTTCATTGGTCGTGAAGGTCGCCGGCGCAGCACATCACTCGTAGTTCTGACCCGAACAGCTCTTGGTCTTGGTGTTGTAGTTGCCGCACTTGAGCGTCACCCAGTCGGCCTCGATGTTCCTGGAGCCTTCCAGGAAATCGCTCCAGGCGTCGCCGGCGACTTCACCTTCTGTCTGCCAGACGATGTCGAACTGGCCGTCTTCGAGCACCTCGCCGATCAGTACCGGCTTGGTCAGGTGATGGTTGGGCAGCATCTTGGCCGTGCCGCCGGTGAGGTTGGGCACTTCCAGGCCGATGATGGCGTCCGACACCTTGTCCACCTCCACGGTCCCGGCCTTCTCCGCTGCAGCCACCCAGAGCTGGAAGCCGATGACGGTTGCCTCCATGGGGTCATTGAAGGTGCGCTTGTCGTTCTTGATGAACTTCTGCCACTGCGAGATGGCCGCCTTGTTGGCCGGATCATCCACGCTCATGAAGTAGTTCCACGCCGCCAGATGGCCGACCAGGGGCTTGGTATCCAGACCGGCGAGTTCTTCTTCGCCCACCGAGAACGCGACCACCGGAATGTCCTCGGCCGAGATCTGCTGGTTGCCCAGTTCCTTGTAGAACGGCACGTTGGCATCGCCGTTGATGGTCGAGACCACCGCGGTCTTCTTGCCGGTGCTGCCGAACTTCTTGATATCCGAGACGATCGACTGCCAGTCGGAATGACCGAAGGGCGTGTAGTTGATCATGATGTCTTCGGCCGCGACGCCCTTGGCCGTCAGATAGGCCTCCAGGATCTTGTTGGTGGTGCGTGGGTAGACGTAATCGGTGCCGGCCAGCACCCAGCGCTCGACCTCGATCTCCTTCATCAGGTAGTCCACCGCCGGAATCGCCTGCTGGTTGGGCGCCGCACCGGTGTAGAAGACGTTCTTGGACGACTCCTCACCCTCGTACTGCACCGGGTAGAACAGCAGGCCGTTGTGCTTCTCGAACACCGGCAGCACCGACTTGCGCGACACGCTGGTCCAGCAGCCGAAAGTCACCGCGACCTTGTCCTTGACCAGCAACTGCTCGGCCTTTTCGGCGAACAGCGGCCAGTTGGACGCCGGGTCGACCACCACGGCTTCGAGCTTCTTGCCCAGCACGCCGCCCTTGGCGTTCTGCGCCTCGATCATCATCAGGACGGTGTCCTTGAGCGTGGTTTCCGAGATGGCCATGGTGCCCGACAACGAATGCAGCACGCCGACCTTGATGGTGTCGGCGGCCTGGGCCGTGAAGGTGGCTGCGCCGAGCGCGGCGGCCGCCAGAATGTTTGCGAGTTTCATGACAAAGACTCCGTTGAAAAAGTGTGGATGCTCACGCCAGCCGGTGATCGCCGGCGCAGAGCGGTGGCGCCCGGGGTGTCGATTCAGAACGTGAACAGGGCTTCGAGCGCGACCGTGTCCGAATCACCGTTGGTGTCGGACTCATCCATGCGGTACTCGAACACGAGCAGCAGGTTGTCGCCGACCTTGTAACTGGGCGCCAGGGTGATGGCGCTGCCATCGTCGAAGGTGTCACCGGCTGCGGTCTGGATCTCGAAGTCGTGATAGCGAACCGTGAAGCCGTAGGGGCCCGTGGCGTAGTTGGCCATCAGCAGGTACCCATCGCCATCGCCGTCGACGACGGCACTCGAAGCGCCGTATTCGACCGTGTTGAATTCGCCCGCGAAGGTGAATCCCGAGACCGCATAGGAGGCCCAGACGTTGACGACATCGGTGTCGGTGTCCTGGTCCGAGATGAAGAACGCCTTGGCGGTCAGACCATCGACCGGCATCAGGGCCAGGCCGACTTCGTATCCCATCTTGTCGTCGACGCCCTCGACGTTGTTGCGGTCATTCGGATCGAAGGGGCTGGTGACCACCGAGCCCATGAGGGCAAACGTGTCGCCGCCGTAGAAGGCCGAAGCGCCGTTCTGGTAGAAGCCATAGAAATACTTGGCATACCCGGTGCCGCTGAACTGGAACAAGCCGGTGGGTTCTTCGGTTTCCCAACCGCTGTAGCTCAGGAAGCGGCCCACCTTGACGCTGAACTGCTCGGTAAACGCCTTGGTGACAAAGGCCTGCTCGACGAAGGTTTCGTCGTCGCTGCCATCGAAGCCCTCGCCGTATTCGATATCGACCTGGGCGGAAACACCGGCAGATCCCGAGTACTTGAAAGTGGTCTCGAACTGATCGATACCGATGTTTTCGGTGCTGGAACCTTCATCCGGCGAGAAGTTTGAATACGACATGTCGAGAAAGCCTGCGATGCTGATGCCATTGCCCAGCTCGATGTCGGCATGTGCAACCGGAATGGCGCCCGCGGCGCCCGCCGCCATCAGCGCCGATGCCCAGCGCTTTGCCTTGTTGGTCCTGCCCGTCCGCCGTGTTCCCACGTCTTGCTTGTCCACGTTCATCTCCCTGTCTGTACACCCGAAATGGGCACGAAGCCCTGAAACAAATTCATTACGTCCCCGACCGGCGTCGGCACTTCCTGTGATCGGCTCGCGCCGATTCCGGAACGGCATCAGGCGTCGGCCGGCGCATTGCCGGTGCGTCCCTTGTTGAGCGCCACGGTGGACGCAGCGGTGCGCGTCTCCACGCTGAGCTTCTGGAAGATGTGCTCGAGGTGCTTGTTGACCGTGCGCGGGCTCATCTCCAGCACGCCGCCGACCTCGGCATTGGTCTTGCCCAGTGCCACCCAGTGCAGCACCTCTGCTTCGCGCCGGGTCAGGTGCAGCGCGCGCATAAGCGCCGCCGGCTCCGGCACGTGGACCTGCGACTGGATCAGCAGGCGACGGTCGCCGCTGCGTGCACTGCCCAGACGGCTGAACATCAGGCGCAGCGCCGGCGTCGGCCAGGTCAGCGTCGATTCCAGATCCTTGCCCAGCCACTGGCGCAGCGGCATCGGCAGACGACCGTCGGCATCGAGCAGATCCTGCAGCCAGCGACGCGCCAGCGGCGTCGCCCAGCGCACCCTGCACTCGACATCCACCGCGACGATGGCGTCACCGGCGGCGTCGGCGGCCTGCATCGACTCGGACATCAGCCTGGCGCTGCGCAGATGCGCGGCGATGCGCGCCAGCACCTCCTGTGGCCGGATCGGCTTGGTGACATAGTCGGCACCGCCAGCCTCGAAGCCTCGCACCACGTCCTCGGACTCGGTCAGTCCGGTCATGAACAGCACCGGCAGATGTCGCGTCACCAGATCGGACTTGAGCCGGCGGCAGGTTTCGAAACCGTCCAGGCCCGGCATCACCGCGTCGAGCAGGATCAGATCCGGCGGTTCGATCTGCACGCTGTCCAGCGCCGCCTGTCCACTGGTGGCCACCCGAACCTGATAACCGGCAGATTCCAGCGCGTCGTGCAGCACTGCGAGATTGGCCGGCACGTCATCGACAATCATCACCACCGCGCCCGCCTCAGGAGTGTTCGGCTGTGTCATCGGACACCCCCTGGAGTACGCGCATGTATTCGGGCAGCTCGAACGCCTTGACGTGGCGCCTCAGGCGCGCCGTCAGCTCGCCGTGGCGCGCATCGCGCCGCTCGATGCGGTCAAGCTGATCGAGAATGCCGCGCACATGGCCCAGATCGCCGAGCCGGCGCAGCGTCGACAATTCGGCCTGGTCCAGGCGCGG
>JAJFJX010000345.1 GCA_021773655.1 Panacagrimonas sp. | reverse complement strand
CCCGACCGCATCGACCTCGGGATCGGCCGCGCGCCGGGCTCGGAGCCGGCCGCCGGCCGCGCGCTGCGTGCATTCGGTTCGGAACACTTCTCGTCGCTGATGTCGGAGCTGCTGTTCCTGTCGCATCGCCGCTTTTCTGCCGGCCACCCGCTGCACAAGGTACGCGTGATGCCGGACGACGTGACACTGCCCCCGGTGTGGATCCTGGGCTCCAGCGGCGCCAGCGCGACGGCTGCGGGGCAGTCGGGATTCGGTTACGGATTTGCCACCCATTTCAGCCCGGAGCCGGCAGGACCGGCGATGCAGGCCTATCGCGAGGCGTTTCGCCCCTCGGAGCAGTTCCCTGCGCCGCACGCCATCCTGGGGGTGTCGGTGAGCTGCGCGCCGACCGACGAGCAGGCCATGGAGCTGGAATCGACCATGGAGCTGGCCTGGCTGCGCATCAGTCGCGGAGAGTTCCTGCCGCTGCCGAGCCCCGAAGAAGCGCGAGCCTATCCCTGGACCGATGCCGAGCGCGAGTCGCTGCGGCGCAGCCGCGGCCCCAGTGTGGTCGGCGACCCGCAGCGGGTCTGCGCGCGTCTGCATGAACTGTGTGCACAGAGCGGGGCGGACGAACTCATGGTGGTGACCAACATCTGGTGTCACGAACTGCGATTGCAGTCCTACCGTTTGCTCGCAAGCGCATGGGCGTCGTCATAGCGGCAGGCCGAGGTGCTGAACCGGTGTCGCCGGGTGCGGTCGGAGAACCGCGCCGGGGGGCGGTGGATGTGCCGCCGGTGTTGCATTTGCGCGGCCTCGGCAGCGTAGTGTGGATGGAAAGAGTCAGTGGCCAGCAACAATGGGAGCCCGCAATGTCGGTCGATCAATCGCAGGTGCCTTGTGCAGGAAAGGCCCGGCGTTCGGCTTCACGACGGCGACAGGGTCAGGGCAGGTAATCAGCGCCGCGCAGAGGGCGCCGTGATCGTCCGCGCCGACCGTGCCGCGGCGGCCTGGCGCCGATCACCCTGCGGTAGCAACAAGGAGAGTTCGCGATGAACCGTTCAGCCTGGGTGGGAGTGGTGGTCGGACTGGCCGTGCTGGCCGGGATCTACTACGTCTATTTCCGGCCCGAGCCGCCGCCGGAACCGGAGTGGATGCCGCCGCCGTCGTCGGCAGACGATTCGATCCTGCCCGATCCCGAGGAGGCGGCGTCGGATCCGCCGATCCTGCACCCGATGCCCGACCCGGTGCCGGAAGCGTCGGGGCCGGATTCCGTCGCCGGGCAAACCCCGAAGCCCGCTGGCGGCGCCCCCAGTGCCGAATCCCCGGGGGTCGCGACCCTGCCCGAACTCGAAGCCAGCGACGAGGCGGCCGGCGCGGCGATGCGCGAGCTGTTCGGCGCCGCACCGGTGGAAGCCTTCCTGATCCCGCGGGATCTGATCCGCCGCATCGTGCTGACCGTGGACTCGCTGGACCGGGACCCGCTGCCCCTGTGGCTGCGTCCCGTGCGCCGTGTGCCGGGACCGCTGGAAGTGCAGGCTCAAGGCGAGGGCGACGCGCAGGTCCTGGAGCTGAGCGCTGCCAACGCTGCGCGCTATCGGCCACTGGTGGAGGCCTTCGTCGCGGTCGATGCGCAGGATTTTGCCAATCTCTACCGCCGCTATTACCCGCTGTTCCAGGACGCCTACGACCGCATCGGCAATCCCCGGCGGCGGTACTTCAACGACCGCCTGATCGAGATTCTCGATCACCTGATCGCGACCCCGGCGGTGGACGAGCCGATCGCCCTGGTTCGGCCCAAGGTGCTCTACCGCTTCGCCGACCCCGCGCTGGAGGAGCGCTCCTCGGGCCAGAAGGCCCTGTTGCGACTGGGCCGCGTCCAGGCAGCGCAGGTGCAGGCCAAGCTCAGGGAACTGCGCAGCGCCATCCTCGCCCTGTCTCCGAAGCCGACAAAGTAGAGAGCAGCCTGCACGGTGCCGGACCGTCGATCAGCGAAGCAGGGGAGTTCGTCGGTCGCTGCGGGGGCGTCCACGGGGAGTGCGTAGCGTGCACTTCCCAATCGATTCGCAGCCGCGTGGGGGAACGAGCATGTTTGGTCTGGGCAAGGGGAGTCGCAGCGCGCCGGATGCTGATCGCACACCGACGGCGGATCTGATCGTCTACGCCGTCGACGCGCTGGCGCGTGACAACGAGCGGGTCGGCGCCTTCCATCAGCATCTGGCAGCCGGACGGCGTTTCGAGTTTCGCGCCGTGCCGTCCAGCTTCGGCGCCGAGCCCCTGGAGAGCGAGTTCGTGCTCGCCCTGTTTCTCGACCCGGTGGCGCTCGATGGTCTGGCCGATGCCGTCCTGGCCGCACGTCGCGCTGGTCGCTCGCGCACCCTGATCGTGGCCGCGCGGCCCTCGCAACTGGTCGAGCTCGGCCGCTGGCTGGACCGCCGGGCCGCCGATCAGCGCCTGGCCGGCACACGCCTGCTGCTGGCACCGGACCTGGACGGCGTGTCCGCCGCGCTGGCCAGTCGCCTGCTGCCGGTGACCGAAGACAACGTCATCCGCATGCCGACGACCACCGAGGTGGAGAACCCCGGCTACCGCAATTTCTACGTGTTCAGTCCGAAGCTGCAGGCGCTGGTGGCGCGCGTGCGCGCCTTTGCGCAGAACGGCGTTCACCGTGCCTACCTGCTCGGCGGCCCAGGCGCCGGCAAGACCTCTCTGGCGTATTACTACTACCTGGTGCGCAGCAAGGGCCGCTTCGTGACGGTGAATCTCGCGGCCGAGAACACCGGCGACAAGTCTTCGGTCAAGTCGCTGCTGTGCGGGCACGTGGCCGGCGCTTTTCCCGGTGCCGGTGCGCGCATCGGGGCCTTCACCCAGGCGCGTGACGGCGTCTGCTTCCTGGATGAATCCCACGGCGTGATGGGGCCGGTGATGGAAGTACTGATGGAGGCGCTGGACAACGGCCAATACCTGCCTTTCGGTGCTGCCGCCAAGCAGAAGCTGGACTGCGCGCTGCTGTTCGCCACCAATCGATCCTGGCAGCACCTGATGGACTCGGTGAACATCGACGAATTCACCCGCCTCGGCGCTGCCACCCTGCAGGTGCCGGAACTGGCCCAGCGCGAAGAAGACCTGATCGCCGTCACCGCCAGTGGTCTGGCACGACTGGCCGCCGGCTGCACCACCTGGAAGGCGCCCACCGGTCTGCGTGATGACGCCTGGGGCGTGATCCGCAACTGCCGCTGGCACGGCAACGCGCGTGCGCTGATCCGCACCCTGGAAGCGGCGTTCGTCGACTGCGCCGGACGCGGTGCCAACGAGCAACTGATTCCGGCCGAGGACATTGCCAACGGTATCGCCCTGTGGGAGCCCAGGGACCATCACAGCCACAAGATCTACGGCACCACCGCGTAAACCGGAACCCGGGGTGCGTCCGGGCGCCAAGTTGCCGCCCGTCGTCCTGGGTCACGCCGTGGAACCCGGAATTCAGGACGGTCCGGTTGCGCACCGCGACCCGGTGCCGGGATCGGACCTCGGAACTGAATTCCGGATTCTCCCGCGGCGCCCCGGAAAAATGGGGCCGGTCGGGTGCGGTTGCGGGCGGACTGGGTGCCTCGTGCACCTGCTTGCTGGCTCAAGCACCGTGTCGGCGACCACACTTCCATCGATGCGGAATGCCACTGGCGCGTGCGCTGGCGCAGGCGTTCACCGGGTGGCGCCGTTCCGTCATCTGCGGTCTGCGCACCGGAAACCGCGGTCTTTCCGGTCTGTGACCCGGCCGCAGTCGATTTCCTCCGAGCTCGTTCGACGTCATCCTGCAATCCCCGCGAATGATCAGGAGCAATGCGATGGCGCGTTATGTCGATGGTTTTGTGGTGCCGGTGCCCGCCGACCAGCTCGGCGCCTACCGGAAACTCGCCCGGCTGGCATCGCGGGTGTGGCGTGAGCACGGCGCGCTGGAATATGTCGAGGCGGTGGCCGACGACGTCAAGCCCGGCAAGCACACTTCGTTTCCGCAGAGCGTGAAGCTCAAGGAGGCCGAGGTGGTGGTGTTCGCGTACATCACCTACAAGTCCCGCAGGAGCCGCGACGCGGTACTGAAGAAAGTGATGGCCGACCCGCGCATGCAGATGGACCCGAAGTCCCTGCCGTTCGACGGCAAGCGCATGTTCTGGGGCGGCTTCAAGACCATCGTCGAGGCCTGAGCGGAGACGCTACGGCCATCCGTGTGATCGCCGTGACGGGGCCGGGTGTGATGTCCCGGCCCCGCGCCCGCCGACGAAGAGCGGGGTCGGATTCCGGGTCCGCCTTCGGCGTCCCGGAATGACGCTGCCGGATGGGCCTGCCGTGCTCAGCCCTGGCCGTGATAGCGCACGGCGGTTTCCACTTCGAGCCTCGATCCCAGGATCACGGGGATGCGCTGGTGCAGCTTTTCGGGCTGGATGTCGAGGATGCGCTGGTGACCGGTGCTGGCCGCGCCGCCGGCCTGCTCGACGATGAAGGCCATGGGATTGGCCTCGTAGAGCAGGCGCAGCTTGCCGCCCTGTTCCCGGGTCTTGCTGTCAATCGGGTACAGGAACACGCCACCGCGGGTCAGGATGCGATGCACGTCGGCCACCATCGAGGCCACCCAGCGCATGTTGAAGTCCTGGCCTCGCGGGCCGTCCTTGCCCGCGAGGCAGTCGTCGATGTAGCGCTTGACCGGCGCGTCCCAGTAGCGCGCGTTGGAGGCGTTGATCGAAAACTCGCGGGTCTGCTCGGGAATCTTCAGGTCGCGCTGGGTCAGCACGAAACTGCCGATCTCGCGGTCCAGGGTGAACTGGTGCACCCCCGTGCCGATGGTCAACACCAGGATGGTGCTCGGCCCGTACACGGTGTAGCCGGCCGCGACCTGTTTCACGCCGGGCTGCAGGAAGGCTTTCTCGGCATGGGCAATGTCGGTGCCCTCGGGCGCGCGCAGCACCGAGAATATGGTGCCGACGGAGATGTTGACGTCGATGTTGCTGGAGCCGTCCAGCGGGTCGAACAGCAGCAGATAACCGCCCTGGGGATACTGTTCCGGAATCGGCTGCGGGTGTTCCATCTCCTCGGACGCCAGCGCGGCCAGATGGCCGCCCCACTCGTTGGCTTCCATCAGGATGTCGTTGGACAGCACGTCGAGCTTCTTCTGCGCCTCGCCCTGCACGTTGCCGGTGCCGGCCTCGCCGAGCACGCCGCCCAGCGCACCCTTGCCGATGGCAATGGAAATGCGCTTGCAGGCGCGGGTGACGACTTCGATCAACAGGCGCAGGTCGGGTGCGGATTCGCCCATGGCGCGCTGTTCCTCGACCAGGAACTGAGTGATGTAGACGGGTTTCATGTCGGGTGAACCTTGGAATCAAGTCTGGATCGCATGCGGCCGACGCCAGCGCCTCGCGACGACGCCGGGGCCCCGCTCAGCCTTCCTGCGCCCAGCGTTCGAGCATGCCGGCCAGGTAATGGATGTTGTGCTCGCCCTTGACGAAGGCATCGTCGCGCATGATGCGCTGCTGCAGCGCGACGTTGGTTTCGATGCCCTCGATGATCATCTCCGACAGCGCGCCCTTCATGCGGTTGATGGCCGACTCGCGCGTGTTGCCCCAGCAGATCAGCTTGCCGACCATGGAGTCGTAGTGTGGCGGCACCCGGTAGCCGGAATAGATGTGGGTGTCCATGCGCACGCCGGGGCCACCGGGGGCGTGGTATTTGTCGATCAGGCCGGGCGAGGGCGAGAAGGTGCGCGCGTTCTCGGCGTTGATGCGGCACTCGATGGCATGGCCGCGCAGGCGGATGTTGCCCTGTTTCTTGGTCAGCTTCTTGCCGTCGGCGATGCGGATCATCTCGCGGATCAGGTCCACGCCGGTGACCATCTCGGTCACCGGGTGCTCGACCTGGATGCGCGTGTTCATCTCGATGAAATAGAAGCTGCCGCCGGCGTAGAGGAACTCGAAGGTGCCGGCGCCGCGATAGCCGATGCGCTTGCAGGCCTCCACGCACAGGGCGCCGATCTCCTCGCGCTGCTCGTCGCTGATGCCGGGCGCCGGGGATTCCTCGATCACCTTCTGGTTGCGACGCTGCATCGAACAGTCGCGCTCGCCCAGGTGGATGGCGTTGCCCTGGCCGTCGGAGAGCACCTGCACCTCGACATGGCGCGGTGCTTCGAGGAATTTCTCCAGGAACACGCTGGCGTCCTTGAACGCGTTGAGCGCCTCGGTGCGCGCGATCTGGATCCGCTCCAGCAGTTCCTCGGGCTTGCGCACCACCTGCATGCCGCGACCGCCGCCACCGGCAGCCGCCTTGATCAGCACCGGGTAGCCGACGCTCTCGGCGATCCTGAGGCAGGCCTCCGGGTCTTCCGGCAGTTCGCCTTCGGAGCCGGGCACGCAGGGCACGCCGGCGGCGATCATCTCGGCCTTGGCGTTGGTCTTGGAGCCCATCAGGCGGATGGTTTCGGAGCGCGGGCCGATGAAGATGAAGCCCGAGCGCTCCACGCTCTCGGCAAAGTCGGCGTTTTCGGACAGGAACCCGTAGCCGGGGTGAATGGCGTCGGCCTGGGTGATCTCGGCGGCGCTGATCAGCGCCGCCATGTTCAGATAGCTCTTGGTGGCATTGGGCGGGCCGATGCAGACCGCCTCGTCGGCCAGCAGCACGTGCTTGAGGTCGCGATCAGCCTGCGAGTACACCGCCACCGAACGTATCCCCATCTCTCGGCAGGCGCGCAGGATGCGCAGGGCGATTTCGCCGCGGTTGGCGATCAGGATTTTCTTGATGTCCCTCATGGGCGGCGCGGTAGGGAGTGGTCGGGGGCCGTGGTGGTGCTGATGTCGGTCATCGGTGCTTACTCGATGATGAACATTGGCTGGTCGAATTCCACCGCGACCTCGTTGTCGATCAGGATCTCGGCGATCACGCCGGCGCGGTCGGACTCGATCTGGTTGAGCATCTTCATGGCCTCGATGATGCACAGCGTCTGGCCGGCCTTGACGGTCTGGCCGACCTCCACGAACGGGCGTGCGCCCGGCGAGGCGGAGCGGTAGAAGGTGCCGACCATCGGTGCGCGCACCACGTGGCGGTTATCGACTGCCGGTGCGGCCGGCGCGGGGGCCGCGGCCGGTGCGGGTGCAGGTGCCGCGGGCGCCGGCGCGGCGGCCATTGGTGGCGCCGACAGGTATTGCGTGACCGGACCGGTGTTGCGGCTGATGCGCACCGATTCTTCGCCCTCCTTGACTTCGAGCTCCGAGATTCCGGATTGCTCGACGAGTTCGATCAGGGTCTTGATCTTGCGAAGGTCCATTGTGATGTCATTCTCCCGTGCCGGTCAGGCGCTGATGTGCGGCATGCAGGGCCAGCCCATAGCCGATGGGCCCGAGGCCCACGATGGTGCCGACCGCGATATCCGAAAAGTAAGAGTGTTGGCGGAACGTCTCCCGCCGGTAAACGTTCGACAGGTGGATTTCGATGAATTCGATGCCCACCCCGAGCAGGGCGTCGCGCAGCGCCACGCTGGTGTGAGTGCATGCGCCGGGGTTGAGCAGGATGAAGTCGATCTCGCCGTGGGCCTGCTGCACCCGGTCGACCAGCGCGCCTTCGTGATTGGACTGGAAACAGCTCAGCCGGTGACCCAGTTCCGTGGCGCGGCGGGCGAGGTCGGCCTCGATCTCGGCCAGGGTGGCAGCGCCGTAAATCGCCGGCTCGCGCGTGCCGTGCAGGTTCAGATTGGGGCCATTGACCAACAGCAGGTGGCTCAAGGAAGCGGCCTGGCGAGCATAGTTCGCACATTCTGCAGCAAGCGCCGCCGGAAGAAAACTTGACGCCCGTTGACTGCCGGTTGTGTGCCGTTGGCGCCAAGATCGGGGCCGCGGCGATGCCGGAGTAGGTGAACGGATCAGGGCGAGGGGGGCTGCGCGGGCAGATGTGCCTCGATCAGTTCGGCCAGTTCGGCGCGCTGGTACTCGCCGTGCTTGCGCTGTATGACCTGCCCGTCTGCCGAGATCAGTACGGAAAAGGGCAGCGCACCCAGGGTATCGCCGAGGGCGTCCATGGCCCGTGACACCGCCCGTTCGCCGATCAGGATGGGGTACTGGATGCGCAGTCGGCCGAGCATGGCGCGCACCTGCTCGGGATTGTCCATGGCCGGACCCAGGATCTGCAGGCCGCGGCTGGCGTAGCGGTCCTGCGCCTCGACCAGTAGCGGGATCTCCTTGAGGCAGGGCGCGCACCAGGTGGCCCAGAAATTGACCAGGACCAGCTTGCCGCGCAGATCCGACAGCGCCAGACGCCCGCCGTCCAGCGTCGCCATCTCCAGTTCCGGCGCCAGGGCGGGTGGGCCGTCGGGCGGCGGGGTCGTGGACGTTGAGGTCGACAGCAGCCGGTAGGCCAGGAAGCCGCCGGGGCCGGCAATCAGGGCCACCAGCAGATAAGGAAGGAGTTTCTTCAAGGGGTCAGGCGGCAGGTGGAGGCGGCGGCTCGAAGCAGGAAAGGATCAGGCCGGATCGATCAGGCCAGATTGCCGTTGATCCAGTCCAGGTAGGGCGCGTGGGCGGCGGTGACAGGGACCGCGATGATTTCCGGGAGTTCGTAGGGGTGATGGGCCAGGATCGACGCGCGCAGCGCATCGAAGCGGTCCGCACGCGTCTTGATCAGCAGCAGGGTCTCGCGCTGCTGTTCGATGGCGCCGTCCCAGCGGTAGGTCGATTCGATCTCGTTGATGGCGTTGACGCAGGCGGCGACCCCGGCTTCGACCAGGGTGCGCGCCAGCGACGCGGCCACGTCCGCCGGACAGGTGCAATGCACCAGCAGGTGGGTCGGCGGCGAGGTCACTCAGGTGCGCCCGCGCCCGATGGCGTAGTAGGCGATGCCGGCGCGTTCGACCAGCGCCGGGTCATAGAGATTGCGGCCGTCGAAAATCACGCGGTTGCGCAGCAGGCTGGCCAGGCGCTCGAAGTTGGGCGAGTGGAACACGCGCCACTCGGTGACGATGGCCAGGGCGTCGGCGCCCATCACGGCGTCTTCGGGCGACGACGCCAGGTACAGGTCATCGCGCTCGCCGTAGATCTTCCGCGTCTCGTCCATGGCCACCGGATCGTAGGCGCGGATGCATCCGCCGGCGGCCCACACGGCTTCCATCAGGTCGCGTGAAGGTGCTTCGCGCATGTCATCGGTTTTCGGCTTGAAGGCCAGGCCCCACAAGGCCACGGTGCGGTTCTCGACGCTGCCGAAATGCCTTTGCATCTTTCGGAACAGACGGTTCTTCTGCTGCAGATTGACCGCCTCGACGCCCTTGAGCAGGCGCGCGTCGAAACCCGCGCTGTGGGCAGTGTGCGCCAGCGCCTTGACGTCCTTGGGAAAGCAGGATCCCCCGTAACCGCAGCCCGGGTAGATGAAGTCGAAGCCGATGCGCGGGTCCGAACCGATGCCCAGTCGCACCTTCTCGATGTCGGCGCCGACCACCTCGGCCAGGTTGGCCATCTCGTTCATGAAGCTGATCTTGGTCGCCAGCATGGCGTTGGCGGCGTACTTGGTCAGCTCCGAGGAGCGCACGTCCATCACGATGATGCGATCGTGATTGCGGTTGAACGGTGCGTACAGCGCCGCCATGTGTTCGGCCGCCTTGTCGCTGGAGACGCCGACGATGATCCGGTCCGGCTTGTTGAAGTCGGCCACCGCTGCGCCTTCCTTGAGGAATTCGGGGTTGGACACGACATCGAATTCCACGCTCGCATTACGGCCGTGCAGTTCGATGGCGATGGCTTCGCGCACCTTGTCGGCGGTGCCCACCGGCACGGTGGACTTGCTCACCACCACGCGATAGCCGTTCATGTGCTGGCCGATCGACCGGGCCACCGCCAGCACGTACTGCATGTCGGCCGAGCCGTCCTCGTTGGGCGGCGTGCCCACCGCGATGAACTGATACAGGCCGTGGGCCACGCCCTCGGCGGCCGAGGTGGTGAAGCGCAGGCGGCCGGCCCAGGCGTTGTCCACCAGCAGCGTTTCCAGGCCCGGCTCGTAGATCGGGCATTCGCCCCGGCGCAGGCGCTCGACCTTGGCGGCGTCGACATCCACGCACAGCACATCGTTGCCGGCGTCGGCAAAGCAGGCTGCGGTGACCAGGCCGACGTAACCGGATCCGAAGATGGTGATGTTCAAGTAGGGCCCTCCCGGGCAGATGGCAGCCGTGCAGCCTAGGCGGCCAGTGTCACAAAAATCTTACGGTCGGGCATCGGGCCGGTCATGCGGGTCCCTCATGCAGTGCCCGTCGGAGTCGCGGTCCGGCTGCAACCGGCCGATACTGTGCGACGTGATCTATCTCGACCATGCCGCCACCACCCCGCTGTGCGCCGCAGCCTGGCTGGCGATGCTGCCCTGGCTGGAGCCCGGCCGGGGCCACGCCAATCCGGCCTCGGAACACGCCCCCGGTCGGGCCGCACGCGCCGCGGTGGAGGCCGCTCGCGAACAGGTTGCGGCACTGATCGGCGCCCAGCCCGAGGAGATCATCTGGACCAGCGGCGCCACCGAGTCCAACAACCTGGCGATCAAAGGCACGCTGGAATTCCACGCCCGCGGCCCGGCGCACGTGGTGACCTCGCGGATCGAGCACAAGTGCGTGCTCGACACCTGCCGCTGGCTGGAGACCGCCGGCGCCGGCCGCGGCGCGCGGGTCAGCTATCTGCAGCCCGACCCGCAGGGGCGTATCACACCGGCGCAGGTGCTCGATGCGCTCACGCCGCAGACCCTGCTGGTGTCGCTGATGTGGGTCAACAATGAGATCGGCAACATCACCGACATCCCGGCACTGGCCACCGCCCTGCGCGAGCGCGGCGTGATGCTGCACGTGGACGCGGCCCAGGCCGTCGGCAAGCTGCCGATCGATCTGGCCCGGGTGCCGCTGGACCTGATGTCGCTGTCGGCACACAAGCTCGGTGGCCCCAAGGGCGTTGGTGCACTGTTCGTGCGGCGTCGGCCGCGCGCCCGCGTCGCGCCGCAGATGCACGGCGGCGGTCACGAGCGGGGCATGCGTTCCGGCACGCTGGCGACCCACCAGGTGGTGGGCATGGGCGCGGCCTGTGCCGCCGCGCGTCCCGGGGCGCGCGACGACGCCACCCACACCGCGGAACTGCGCGACCGCCTGTGGAAGGCGCTGCGCGACCTGCCCGGCGTGCTGCGCAATGGCGCCGCGGACGCGGCCGCGCCGCACATCCTCAACCTGAGTTTCGAGGGCGTGGAGGGAGAATCCCTGCGTGCAGCGCTGTGCGACCTGGCGCTGTCCAGCGGTGCGGCCTGCTCCTCGGCCACCGCAGAGCCCTCCTACGTGCTGCGTGCGCTTGGGCGTGGCGAGTTTCTGGCGCAGGCTTCGCTGCGCTTTTCGTTTGCGCGCCAGACCTCCATGGCCGACATCGACACCGCCGCGCAGCGCGTGCGCCAGGAAGTGCAGCGGCTGCGGGCACTGGCGCCGGCGGACCTTTGACCTGACTGGCGGATATTCAATTCCATGCAAGCGTTTGATCTGGTGGTGATCGGTTCCGGCCCGGCCGGCGAGGGTGCGGCCATGATGGCTGCCAAGAATCATCTGCGGGTGGCCCTGGTCGAGCGACAGGTGGAGGTCGGCGGCGGCTGCACGC
>JAJFJX010000344.1 GCA_021773655.1 Panacagrimonas sp. | reverse complement strand
GTCGCGCCGCCGAAGATCTCGATGGCGCCGCCGGCCCGCGCTGCACTATTGCCGGTGAAACTGCCGCCGCTGATGGACAGCGTGGTGCCGCCGTGGATGATGGCGCCGCCACTGCCGGCCATGGTGGTGGCCGCGTTGTTGCTGAAAAGGGTATCGACGATGGTCAGCGCGCCGAGGTTCTCCACCGCGCCACCCTGGGTGGCGCCGCCGCCGGTGCCGACGTTGCCGGTGACCGTTGCCGAGTTCAGCGTCACGATGGTGCCGGCGCCGACGCTCAGCGCGCTGCCGCTGGCGGCACTGCCGCCGGTCAGGGTCAGGCCCTCGATCACTACACCGACCGCGGACGGCGAGCTGACCGACAGGATGGCGCCGCCGTCGCCGTCGACGGTCACCGTGCCGCTGATGCTGAGGTCATCGGTGATGGCGGGCAGGGGCGAGGCCAGGGTGATGGTCGCCACGCCGGCGCCGAAGGTGATGGTGTCGCCTTCGAGTGCGCCGGCCGGCGCATCGCCGACCGCGACATTGGTGCTGGCCGCGGCGATCGCCTCGCGCAAACTGATTTCGCCGTCGACGGCGCTGGAGTCAAGCTCGGTGGTGACGATGTAGTCGACTGCCAGCGCCTGCGAGGACATGGCCATGACGCCGGCCATGACGGCAAGCCGCCGCAGCAAGGGGGGTGTTTTCACGACAGGAATCTCCCTGATGAATGAGGATGAAGAATGACGCCTCGGTGCCCGGACCGGTCGCGACGCATCACGTCGGCGTGGGCCAACTGCTCGGGACAATGTAGCAACCCCGGGCGAAACGCGAATCCCGTGACTGTCGCCAGCGATTGGCACGCGGACAGGCCCAGGGGAGCGGTACGCCCCGGGCCCAGGTGCGGATGCATTCGAGCGGCGGCCCGGGCCCGAGGTCCACGTAACGGCGCCCCCGGCTCGATGCCGATGCTTCAGTCGTTGCTCACCGCCGGCGTGGAACTGAGCACCTCGTAGGCGTCGGTCTGTCCTGCGGCGATCTTGTGCGCACCGGCCACGCGCAGCGGCACCATGCCCTCGCGCAGGGCCTGGCGGCGGATGTCTGCGATGTCACCGTTGCGGTCGATCAGGCGCTTGAGGCCGGTGCTCATCGGCATGATCTCGTACAGGCCCAGACGCCCGAGATAGCCGGTCTCGCGGCACTCCAGGCAGCCCACGGCCTGGCGAATCTCGCCGGGTGCGCCGGGGTTTGCGGCTTCACCGACCAGCTCAAGCCAGGCTTCCGGATCGACGCTTGCCGGCATCTTGCAGTGCGGACACAGGCGTCGTACCAGGCGCTGCGCCACCACGCCGAGCACGGTGGCCTTGATCAGGTAGGGCGGCACGCCCAGGTCGAGCAGGCGGGTGACGGCGCTGGGCGCATCGTTGGTGTGCAGGGTGGACAGCACCAGATGCCCGGTGAGCGCCGCCTGCACTGCGTTGTCGGCGGTTTCCAGGTCGCGGATCTCGCCGATCATGATGATGTCCGGGTCCTGCCGCAGCAGCGCGCGCACGCCGTTGGCGAAAGTCAGGTCGATGGCGGTATGCACCTGCATCTGGTTGAACGCCGGTTCCACCAGCTCGATGGGGTCCTCGATGGTGCAGACGTTGACCTCCGGCGTGGCGAGCTGCTTGAGGCTGGAGTACAGCGTGGTGGTCTTGCCCGAGCCGGTGGGGCCGGTGACCAGGATGATGCCGTGCGGCTGGCGGATCATGTCGTTCCAGCGCTGCGCGTCCTCGGCCGAGAAGCCCAGCGCGGAGAAGTCGCGCAGCAGCACTTCGGGATCGAAGATGCGCAGCACCAGCTTCTCGCCAAAAGCGGTGGGCAGGCTGGAGGCACGCAGTTCGATCTCCTTGCCCTCGGGCGAACGGGTCTTGATGCGGCCGTCCTGCGGCTTGCGCTTCTCGGCCACGTCCATGCGGCCGAGAATCTTGATGCGGCTGGTCACCGCCACCATCACCGGCGTCGGCATCTGGTAGACCTCGTGCAGCACGCCGTCGATGCGGAATCGCACCTGGCCGGTTTCGCGCCTTGGCTCCAGGTGGATGTCCGAGGCGCGCGACTCGAAGGCGTAGCTGAGCAGCCAGTCGACGATGGCAACCACGTGCTGATCGTCCGCGGTGAGCTTGCCGCGCCGGCCCAGCTCCATGAGCTGTTCCAGGTTCTGCATGCCGCTGGGCGCCACCGCGCGGCGCTCCTCGTGGCTGGCCTTGACCGAACGCGACAGCGCGTAGAACTCCACCAGGTAGCGTTCGATGTCGTCCGGACTGGCCAGCACGCGCTTGAGCGTCTGCGGAACGATGCGCGCCAGTTCGGCCTCCCATTCGCGTTCCAGCGGCTCGGCGGTGGCGACCACGATCTCGGCCGGGGTCAGCTTGATGGGCAGCACGCGCACCCGCGAGGCATAGGCATATGGCATCACCGAGGTGACCTTGCCGACGTCGATGGCCAGCGGGTCGATGCGCACCCACTCCATGTTGTGGCGGCTGGCCAGCCATTGCAGCAGCGCGTCCATGCCCAGGCGCGTGCCGGGACGCCGGGGATCCGCCCACTCCTGTCGTGCCAGCAGGCCGAGCGGGTGGCGAGGCCGCTCGTGCGAGCCGGACAGGCGCACCTGCAGTTCGCGCGCCTGTGCGACCTCGATCAGGCGGTCCTCCAGCAGCGCCTCGACCAGTTCCTGCAGGGTGAGCTTGCGGTCGGGTCCGCGGATTTCGGGAGCATTGGCCATGGCCCAAGGCTAACCCGGAATTCCTGGTGGCCAGCTTCCACGCAGAACCATCGATGGCTCGGGCCCGGCATCGGCGTGCGGGTCTGGCAGTCGGTCGGGATCAGGTGCGGCTCGGGCCGCCGCCGCCGCTGGAACCGGCCGCCGGCATGATCCCGTTCGCGGCGGCGCTCACCTCGGCCAGCGTGCAGCAGCACGCGCAGGTGGCGAGCCCGCTGGCCACGATCACCACTCAGCGTCTGACCGACCCCGGTGATCCAATGGGCCCTCTGCATCCGGCCGGGTGCTTCCATGGGGCGGCGGCGCCGACGAGCGCGCCAATGCTCCGCCTGAAGGAAGATCCCTGAAGGAAGTTCCCTGTGCGCAGCGCATCAACGCGCGGGTTCGCCGGGTGATCGCACACTGGAGCGGAGTCGGTGATGGAGCGCTGCACGGCGCTGGTTCCGCGGGGGCCGGGCTCGATTGGGTCCGGGATCCCGGCCAGACCCGGGCCGGGATGGAATTGCCCATGATCGTGGCGTCCGGGCTGTCGAAATGGCGCTCCTACCGGGATTCGAACCCGGGTTTAAGCCTTGAGAGGGCTCCGTCCTAGGCCTCTAGACGATAGGAGCGAGGCGACAGGGCGCGTATTATAGGGGTTCGCGCGCGCCCCACAACGCGGCCGGTTGCCGGTCTGTCCCGGTGCCGCGCGAGCCTTCGGCTTCAACTTCAGGACGAATCGCCATTACACAGCCCCGACGCATCACGCGCGCCGAGCACCCGATCTCGCGATCGATGATCTCCCCGGGAACGCTCAAGACCCTCTACACGCTCAAGGATGGCGGCTACCAGGCCTATATGGTCGGTGGCGGCGTCCGCGATCTGTTGGCAGGTCTGACGCCCAAGGACTTCGACATCGCCACCGACGCCCATCCGGAGCAGGTCAAGAAGCTCTTCCGGTCCTGCCGCCTGGTCGGCCGGCGTTTCGTGATCTGCCATGTCCGCTTTGGTCACGAGGTGCTGGAAGTCACCACGTTCCGTGGCGCAATCACCGACATGCATGCGCGCGACGAAACCGGCCGCGTGCTGGTGGACAACGACTACGGCTCGCTGGAGGAAGACGCCTTTCGCCGCGATTTCACCGTCAACGCCCTGTACTACGACATCCGCGACTATTCGATCATCGATTACTGCGGCGGCGTCGACGACCTCAAGACCGGCACCCTGCGCCTGATTGGCGACCCCGAGCTGCGCTACCGCGAGGATCCGGTGCGCATGCTGCGTGCGGTTCGCATCGCCAACAAGCTGCACTTCCGCCTGGAACCCGGCACCGCCGCGCCGATCAGCAAGCTTGCGCCCCTGCTGGCCGAGATCCCGGCCGCGCGCCTGTTCGACGAGGTGCTCAAGGTGCTGATGTGCCGTGAGGGGGTCGACAATCTCTACGGCCTGCGGGTCTACGGCCTGTTCCGGCAGCTGTTTCCCGCCACCGACGAGATGCTCGGAGACGAGCGCCATCTGGCGTTCCTGAACCTGGCTCTGGGCAACTCGGCCGACCGCATCGCCCAGGATCAGCCGGTCAGCCCGGCCTTCCTGTATGCCGCGCTGCTGTGGCCTCCGGTTCAGCGCCGCGTGCGTCAGTTGCGAGCGAGCGAGGGCCACGCCGAGTCACTTGCCATGGAGCAGGCGGCCGAAGAGGTCATCGCCAGGGCCTGCGCGCGCGTGGCGATTCCCAAGCGCTTCTCGATGCCGATGCGGGAAATCTGGGCGATGCAGCTGCGGTTGACCCAGCGCACGCCTGCGCGCGCGCGAAGGCTGATGACCCACCCGCGCTTTCGCGCCGCCTACGATTTCCTGTTGCTGCGTGCCCGCGTTGGCGCCGACGCCGTGCTGGAAGAGCTGGCCGACTGGTGGACCCGGGCCCAGCAACAGGACGAACTGCCGCCGGTCACCGCCACCGCGTCCCCGGACGATGAAGACGGAGAGCCGGGCGACGAGGTTTCGCCCGAAGGCGTTCCGGCCCGCCGAAAGCGTCGCCGTCGGCGCGGCGGACGGCGCACCAGCGGTGAAGCCGCCCCGGCTGGCTAGTTTGGTGCTGCACTCTTCGAGGACCTCGTTCGCAAGCGGCTTTCTGTGTCTGGCAAGTCGCGCCGACGCGTCATAGTGGGCTCGATAGTGGGCCCAGGGCGAGGAGGCTCAGCGCGGCCAGGCGCAAGATAGAACACCGCGAATCCGTTCGAGCCAGCTTGCAGCACCATCCCAGCGCCGACCAGGACTACATGCACATCGCGTACATCGGGCTCGGTGCCAACCTGGGGCGGCCGGCGCAGCAACTGCGCGCGGCGCTGCGGGCACTCGATGCGCTGGAAAGCACCCGGGTGCAGCGGGTTTCCGACCTGTTCCGGTCGCCGCCGATGGGGCCGACCGACCAGCCGGACTACTGCAACGCGGTGTGCCGGGTGCTGACTGCAATGGCGGCACCGCAACTGCTGGCGGCCATGATCGGAATCGAACGTGCCGCCGGGCGTGTCCGTGGTGGCGGCGAGCGCTGGGGGCCGCGCGCGCTGGACCTGGACCTGCTGCACGTGCCGGGCGTGGCCTGTGATCTGCCGGGGCTCAACCTGCCGCATCCCGGCCTCGCGGACCGCGGATTCGTGCTGGTGCCACTGGCGCAGGTCGAGCCTGGACTTTTCATCCCCGGCGTCGGGGCCATCGACACGTTGGCGGCGGCGCACCGCGACGGTCTTCAGCACTGGATCGATACCGACGACGGTCACGGTGCGTGACGCCCGCCTGCATCACCCGCCTGCATCGGCATCGGCATCGAAAGGCATTCCGGTGCCGACACCGCGATGGCTGCGCACCGAAGCGGCAGCGGCGCTGCAGTGCCTTGATATAGTCGCGCCGTTTCTCATCATCATCCGTGTTCGAATCATGAATGACACCGTCGCCAATCGGGTGCAGATCACAGAACTTCGCCGCATGCGGCAGGTCGGCGAGAAGATCGCCTGCCTGACCTGCTACGACGCCAGTTTCGCGGGAATCGAGGATCGCGCCGGCGTCGACCTGGTGTTGATCGGGGATTCCCTGGGCATGGTGCTGCACGGGACCACAACCACCACGCCGGTGACGATCCAG
>JAJFJX010000343.1 GCA_021773655.1 Panacagrimonas sp. | reverse complement strand
TGAGTGGCGTCACGTTTGTTCGTGCTGTACTTGTTTGAGCCATCTTGGCTACTCCTCGGTTTGCGGTGTTCCCTCGCCGCCGTTTTGCTGTGCCGAGACGCCGTCTCGGCACTTGAGGTGGTGTCGTGCGTTGGCCTTGGTGTCCCCGTCGAGATCGCTCTTGTTGACGATCCAGCGTAGATAGTCAGACGGGACATCCTCCCAGCGGGCGCCACGGTGCTTGCCGAAATTGATCTTTGGCAGGAGCGGCGGTCCGCTCGACCAACGCACCATGTCGTCGATTGAGGCGCGACCATCGGCCAACATTCGCGCCAGCAGATGGGCCGTGATGTAGGCGTCCGGTCCGGCTCGATGTGGCGGCATGGCTTCGTCGCCCAGATCGATCCCGAGCCAGTACCGGAGGACTTGGTTGCTGTGTGATGGCGCGTCAGGCCAAAGCCGAACCGCGACCTTGTAGGTACAGATCCAAGGAACGTCGCCGCCGCCGAAGAACGCCTGCTCGAACTTCGCGTTGTGGGCCGCGAAATAGCTTGGCGGACCTGTCATCATCTGCGCCAGGCGGCCGTCTGGCGGCGGGGCGAGTGCAACATCAGCATCGCTGATGTGATGCACGGCCTGTGCGACCACGGGCATCGGCCGCCCCGGATTGGAGAGGTAGGCTACGGGCGGGCCGATGGTTGTCTGGCCTTGGACGATGTCGCACCATCCGACCTCGCAGATAGCCGCGCCACCTTCGTCCTCGGGTACGCCGGTCGTTTCGAAGTCGATAACTCTGATGATCATGCCGCCCGCTCCAAGAAAAGACAGTCGCAGGCTCGCGCCATTCCTGGCCCGCCGACGTATTCGATTAGGCCGAGGGTGCGCAGGCGTCCGCGGGTGTTGTTGAAGGAGCCCCCGTTTGGGGCGTAATCAGTTGCGGCGGCGAGCTCGTCTTTCGACATGGCACTGGGGTGGGCGTTCAGTAGCTGCGTCAGCAGCTTGCGCTCAGGGCCTTTGAGGATGCCGAGCACGCACTCATGCAGTGACTCGGTGGTTGGTGTGGTGTCCGGATAGCGGGCGCACTCCCGACCAGCGTCCGTCAAGGTGAGGCGACCTTCACCAAGCCGCTCGATTGCGCCGAGGCCCCTGAGTGAACCGAGGGTGTTGTTGAACGAGCCCCCGCCTGGGGAATAACTGGCCTTGAATGCGACCTGACCCTTGGTGGGTTGCGTGGTTATCCCGGTGCTTTCCCACCATGCAAGAGCGTCAAGGACGCGGCGTTCGGGTCCAGTGAGGTCGCGGTCGCTTGTTCCTGGTGAAGTTTTGACCTTGATCGGGTCCAACGGCGTCCGATCTGTACGAAGCTCTGGCGCAGCAAATATCCGGCTTGGCTTCTCCGGTGGCTCGCCGATCTTTGCGGTGCGGCCTTGGTCGTCAGGCGCAAGGGCGTCGATGACGAGTGCCCGGAAGTTCACCGCCTTGTCTGCGACGATGTTGGCGAAACCAAGACTGGCAATCTCAAGCGCCTTCCTGTCCCGCTCCAGGTCGGCAATTTCCTTGGCTGCGGACGCGACCCCACGCTCGAAAGCACGGTTAAGCGCCGCCTCGTCGGCCTCGGGCTTCGGTCGTTGTGCCAATTTCCCCCGAAGACTGCGGACCTCCCGTTGGAGAGCTATGGTGGTTTCCTCCTGTTGTTCAGCTTCCGCTGGGAGGTCCGCGAGCTTCGACAGCGCCGCCATGATTTTGGGGGATGGCGCTGTCGGCGGGACAGTGGTTTGACCCGGTTCCGGGTGTGTTGTTTCCACCGGACCGATCTGGATTTCGATGACCGTGTCGCTGATGGCGGGGCCAAAGGCGAAGAACTGACCAGCCTTCAAGGTCCGCAATCCGCGCTGCTTTTCCTTATTGAATCCGAGCTCGTCGCCGGTACGGCGTGTGTCGATATCAAGGGCGGCGCGGCCCAAGATCTTGTTGTTGGTCTCCGCGGCCGCTGCCTTTCTCAGTTCGGATAGTCGTTGGGTCGCCAGCACTCCGCACAATCCACGCTTGCGGCCGCGTGTCATCAGGTCGATTACGGCGTCGGAGCTTTCACGGGATCCCTTCTCCGAGCAATAGATCTGTGCCTCGTCGAGCACCACCAGCGCCTTGCCGCGAAGTGATTGAGGCAGGGCCAAGAGGGCGGTGAGGAAGTCTCGAACGAAGAAAATCCGCTCCTGTGCCTTCATCTCAGAGATGTCGATGATGATCGACGTGCGCAATTCCATAATCCGGCGCGCCAAGAGCTTTGCCGTCTTCACCGATGCCAGACAGTCGCCGCCGCGGGCCGCCGCGAGGACGTAGGGAAACTTTTCGCGGAGCGTGGAGAATTCACCCTCGGTATCGATGACGATCTGCTGGACCTGGGCGTGGGTGGCCTCGAGGATCTTACGCAACGCCCAGCTCTTGCCGGCGCCGCTGTTGGCCTGCACTAGCATGCGCGAGCCAATCAGCTTGGCTACGTCGATCGTGATGTCGCGGCCTTGGCTTTCGCCGATTGATGCCCCCGCTGCGGTCATGCTATAGAATGCCCACGTAAGTCATTGAACTAAAAAGGAATCTCGTCGTCGAGCTCAGCGACCGGCGCATGGCCACCGCCACCGCCATTCGACGGGTTGCGCTCGTACTGCTGGCCGCCACCACCACCACGCTGCTCAGCGCCGCTGCCGTCCTTCTTTGTGTCCAGGATCTGCAAGACGCCGCGGAAGCGCTGCAACACGACCTCGGTGGCGTAACGGTCTGCGCCGTCCTGGTCCTGCCACTTGCGGGTCTGTAATTGGCCTTCGAGATAGACCTTGCGGCCTTTCGTCAGATATCGCTCGGACACGTCGACCAAGTTTTGATCGAAGATGACGATCCGGTGCCACTCGGTGCGTTCTTGCTGTTCGCCGGTGTTTTTGTCTTTCCAGCGTTCCGAGGTCGCGATGGACAGATTGCAGACCTTGTCGCCGGTCTGCATGGACCGAACCTCTGGGTCGCGGCCCAGGTTCCCGACCAGGATGACCTTGTTGACGCTGCCAGCCATCAGCCTACAGCCTGCTTTCCGACGGGCGCGCTGACTTCGCTCAGCGCCTCGGCGCGTGCGAGATCAAGCTCCCGCTGGACAAGGTTCATGCCCTCGTTGAAAAACGATTCGTTGCCGCGGGCGATACTGCGAACCGCACAGCAGATGGATCTGACGGTCGCCGGTATGACGATGTCGGCGCCGTCCAGAGACAACTCGGAATACAACTCGATCGTTTTCCTGGCGGTTAACGCCTCGATCGCTTTTGGCCTGTAGTCTGGCATGTTCTTCATCCTCTAGGCTCGACAGAACCGTCGAGCTTTTTTTTGAATCGGCGGTCGAACGGCCGCGACGGGATCTGGCGCTTTGTCGGGGGTTTGTTCGCGCCGGACAGGCGGCGGATCTTGCCGCGCGCCTTGGCGTCGGCTTTGGTCTTTGGCTTGTGGTCGTCCGGACTCAGCGGCGCAGGGTTCTTGTCGTCGTCCTCGCCGCCGGTTGCCATCTGATGGCGGTGGTCGAACTCACACCGCTTCCCGTCTTTGACCGTGACGATCTTGCCGGCCTCGATGCCGACGACGTCGTCGGTTGGCGT
This sequence comes from Panacagrimonas sp., assembly GCA_021773655.1. Classification (GTDB taxonomy): domain Bacteria; phylum Pseudomonadota; class Gammaproteobacteria; order Nevskiales; family Nevskiaceae; genus Panacagrimonas. Next base: position 5,223 of record JAJFJX010000343.1, on the reverse strand, counting down.
GCGCCAGTTCCAGAAGGCGCAGATCCGGCGCTTGCGGGCGTCCGTCATGGCGCGGCGGGCGGTCATAGTCGGTCCAGAATGGCGGCCATCCAGGCAAAGCCGCCGCCAATGCCAAGTGCACCGCCCACGAAGAACGCTGCCCTGGCGCGCCACTTCGCCGCCATGAAAGTGCCAAAGCCTGTCACCCAAAGAGTGAACGCAAATGGGAATGCCCAAAGCGTGGTCACTTCTACCCATCCATCCATAAGGCGTTCGGATCGCCCCACGCAGCGCCTGTTAGCTGAAACTTGGGCTGTGCGGCCTCGCCGTCTGCGCCAGTGGTGTCATCCTGGTCGTCAGAATCGCTTGCGGGTTTTGCGTCCCCACCGTCTGCGTCGTCCCCCTCGGCTTTCAGCGCCTCAACCCGGTCGTCGATCAAGCCGCGAAGGTCGACGCCGTCGGACTTGTGCCGATTCCAGAAGCGCCGCAGGGTTTCGGCATTGTTGTGTTCGAACCAGTCGATTTCGGCGAGGCCCCAATCGCGCATCCGCTGGTCGATTTCCTCGACCAGTTTTCCGGCCGGAACATGGTTGATCGGTGCGCCGTATTCCCAACTGATGGCGTAGGAATCCGGGCCGCCGAGAAGCGCCTCGCGGGCATCTTCCCTGGCCTTTGCCATTACCTCGGTCGCGGTGCCTTCGATGATCGGGCCGATCTCCGCCGGCTCATACACAGCCGATAGATCTTCCGGCCAACCGCGACGTAGCGCCTGCGCCTCGGCGCAGTTGCCGCAGCGCATGGAGAAACCGTGGCGGCGAACGATGATCTCGCCCGAGGGGACCGTTACGCACCACACGACGCCGGCAGCGTTCGTCGTGATTTCAAGCCCGGTACGCTTGGTATCTCCGTGTTTGTGGTTGTGATAATCGCGGCCCCAACGCCGCACTGAAATGGCGTTCCGCTCGCTGATGGTGAGCACGTAGTTAGGGCGGCTCGAAATGTCCGACGTCCGGGCCCTTGGCGGGCTTACGGCGTAGCCGGCGGAAACGGCCATCAACTCGAACACACCGACATGCGCCCGGTCGGATGAGTAGAAACGGCGAACGCCGGTCTGCTTGTTGGTCGAGCCGTCGAAGTCAAGCAGGGCATCGACGAAGACTCTCGCCTGCCGTTGAGACAACCCGAGCAATATTTTGGTGCGGCATGTCTTGCCGGGGCCGGCGAGGCCGGCGATATCGTCGAACTTATAGGAGAAAACGGACTTGTCGTGCTTGGTTGTAATCGTGCGAACAGCGGTGTGCGCACGCTGCCCGGCGGTGGGGAGGACCTCAACGGCATGGTGGAGATCGATATCTTCCAGTCTGGCGATTTTCGCCGGTCGGGAGACAGAAATCCTGAACCCAGATTGCGAAATGTCGCTGCCGTCAGCGATGTACGCCGCCGCCAGCCTGATCGATTCGTCGCTGATGGCCTGGTCGGTGCCGTGGTCGTCGACCAGTCGCGGGATATGGAATTTCGGTCGAGACCGGGCTTGGTCGAAGATCTTGCCGGCCTCGATCTTTCCCGCCGTGGTCACCATGTCGTGGTTCGGGGTGACGCAGAAATTCAGGTCATCGCTATCAAGCGTGACCATTGGCCCGTGGTAGGGCTGTGAGAACGGTGCTGCGTCGGTCGGCTTCAAACCATCTTCGGTGACCTGCATGACCCGGCCAGTGACCGCAGATAGCGGCTGAAAACCGCAGTCGGTCAGGACTTCGGTGTCCGGCGAGAAGCACTTGGCGATCATCAACTCGCCCTTTTCCATCCAGAACTCGTTGAGCGCGTATTTCTCGACGCGGCCCTGGCCTGATGGGTTGGACACCCAATGCTTGTTGGCCTGGCGGAAGGCTTCCCAATGGGCGACGCCTTTGATCCAGTGCCATTCGCCATGGGCGAATTTCTTTACGCGGACGGTCGCCTTGACGAAGCCCTTTGGGTTGAGAAACGGGTCGGCGAGGGATTCGTCGTATTCGTACTCCGGCTCCTGGTCATCGGGCATGTAATTTCCCGACCGTTCGGCGACAGATCGCATGCCGTCGATGCCGACCATGATCACAAGCTGGCGCTTCTTGGCGTCGTCAGCGTTGTAGACAGCGCAATAGACCTGCTTGCGGACCGGCGTTAGACCGAGGTCAGCGCACACCGTCATGAAGACGTTGAACTCGTCGTCGTCGGCGCCCTTCGCGAACATGCGCCGGATGGTTTCGCCTTGCGATGGCGTTATACCGAGACGGGCCAGTGGGTTTGACGTCGTGACTGCCGGTAGATCGGCCATGTCATTTCCTCCGTATGGTCAGCGAGGATCGTTCCTCGCCCTGAGACACGCCGGCGATTTTCTCCTTCGCCTTGATCGCTGCGTTGATTGCGGTCCTGTCGATGACAGGATCTGGCTTTCGCCAGAACTTCTTCGGCACCTTTGTTTCATCATCGATGACGATTTCGCCGGGTAGAGTTCTCACGGTGATCGTGCATTCCGGCGCCGGCACGGTTTTCAGCTTGGCTTTTCCCATCGCGAAAACGATCAGGTTTCGCAGGGTCTCAGCGCGCCTCGCGAACCGGTCCTGACGTTCCCTGACCTCGGCGATGTAGGCTTGGAGGCCCTTCTTGCCGGCCTCTAACTCGCCGATGACCTTGGCCACATCGGTAAGACGCTCATGCAGATCGACCTCGCCTTCCAGCGTGTCGGAAAGCGTTTGCTCGTCGAGATCGACGTACATGTCGAGCAGTTCGGCGCGCATTTCTTGCCAGTCACGAACCGCGAACTGAACGCGCTGCTCTGGGGAATAGGTGTTGTGGTGCTGCGCAATGGCAGCCGCATCGGTGATGCCGTCGGCGACCTGCTTGGCCACAGCCTTGGTTGTCGGCTCGTTCACGACGCCTCCTGGTTGATGATGATCACCTCGCGGCGTTCTTGTTCGGCGTCCATGCTGAGCATGAATCCGGAGGCGAGCCCGCCGGCGATCAGAAGCAGCATGGCGACAACCACCGCGACCTCGATCGCCACTCCAAACGGATCGGCTCGAAACGGATCATCCATGGTCGGAATCCTCTTCGGTGATAATCAGCGCACCATCCGGCGCTTCGCCCCAATGGCCGACACAGAACGCGACATCGTCCTCGGCAACAACGCGGGTTTCGCCCCAGGTGGCGCCGCGCTGGCGCAGGTGGGCGATGGCTTCATTGTCGTTGAGCCGGGCCGGACCCCACCTGTTGACGGTCGTCACTTCCCCAACGATGACCGGCCCGTTTGATAGCGGGTCGATGGCGAAGCCGACGACAAATCTGCGGATGATCATTCCGAATTCCTCCGGGCCAGGGCGTCGCGGGCGATCTTGCCGCCGTCCTCGATCAGATCTGCATTGGGGTCGCAAACCGGGTCCTGTGGGGTGTTGCCGCCCGGCCCGCTGTCACCTGGGTGCGTGTCCCAAGCTTCGGCATAGAATTGGAGCGCCGCCGCGAGGGCTTCGAGTTCGTCGGCGGCGTCGTGCAATAAGCGATGTGGCCATGGCACTGTTGCGTGCGGATGGCCAACGCATGCGTCTTGCAGACGCTTCGCTATTCCACTCATTTCGCCCTCCACGGGTGTCCAAAGTGCAGCCACGCGGTCATCACCTAGTAATCCCCACGCTGGCGATCATCTCGCCAAACGTCTTCGCCCTGGTCTCGTTCAGAATGGAGATGCTGTTCGTGCCCACAAACGAGACAGATAAGCGTCATCAACCCAGGCCCATCGTCCCGTTGTTCGAATTGAGAATGCCCGCACTCCATCATGCTTTTCTCCACTTCCATGCCGCGGCAGCAGCCGCGAAGATCAGCCAAAATCCGAGGTTGATTGCGATCCACTCAGGCATCGGCTTTCATCCGGGTTACTGCCTCTATCGCTTTGTCGGTGAGCGGCCAGCGTTCAACTTCGCGGGCTAGCGTGATGTTTGGTCCGGCAATCCGTTCGCCGATTCCATTGCGCTCTACCGTGATGGAGTAGTGCCCGAACTTGTCCTGATAGAGGGTGATCGTCGCACCGCCATCACCACTCACGACGCACCGCCGAACAACTGGACTACCTTCGCGTCCTGGATCGGGCTGCCTTCGGCAAGGAGCTCCGACATGATCGTGACGTCGATGACCAGATCGGCCAGCCCGTTGAGCATGCTGTCGAGGGTCTTCTTTTCGTAATCCGATCTGGCACCCTCAATCGAGGCTTCCCGAATTCCGGTGCCCACCAACTCAAGCAGCGCCGACATCGCGGCCAAGCGCTCGGCCTCGTTGTTGAAAGTCATGCCGTCGCTGGCGATCTTTAGGACGTCCGCCAGGGCGGTCATTGGCCAACAATCCTCAAGAAAGAGGTCTGCCGGGGATCGCTCGAGTTTCCGGATTTGCAGCCGGTGCACAGCGTCACCGCCCGGCCTGGCGTGGTCTCTACGGTATGGAGTAGCTGGCCGCGCAAGTCGTTCGCGCCGCACCCGCTGCAGTAGTCGATATTGGAATAGTAGCTGGCGAGAACCTTCACCGGACCGGTGACGAGCGCGGCGGACTGCCGGAGGCGGTCTAGGGTGACTTCACTGGCGGAATTCGATGACATGTCCGTTGGTCCATCCTATTTGATGAACCAACTATAGCGGAGAAAAATCCGCCAATCAAATTAAATCGGAGAAAAATCCGAAAAAAGGTCCGCTAGTTATACGCTGCTTACGGCGATCCTTCGGCCGAGATCACGACCCGGTGCATGGCCAAGACCTCTTTTCGGTGCAAGTCAAATGGCGTTTCAGGTTTCAGTTGTTTGAACCGGTAGCTTGGGCCATTTGTGCCCAAATACTGTAGTACCCGCGCGCGTGTCCCTGTGTCGTCCGATGCAGTTAGGTGGATGACAACAAAGCAGCCCTCGGTTATCGGCCGCCCTGGGTGAACGGCGAGCAACTCGCCGTCGAAATACCGTGGCGACATCGTGCTTCCCATCATCCAGATGGCGTAAGCTGCCTCTATTCCATCAAGCATGCGGGGTCGCTCGACATAATCGATTGGCTCGCGGTGGAGCGTGATGAAGCCCTCGCTGGATTCGGTTGTGCCGCCGAGGACCGGTAAATCGCGACGACCCGTTTTTAACAGCGGAGACAGGTCTGCGGTCGAAGTTACTGGATTTTCAACGGCTTTTGGGTCCTCTTTTGGGTAGTCATCTTTCCCCAAAAGCCAGTTGGCATCAGATTGCAA
>JAJFJX010000342.1 GCA_021773655.1 Panacagrimonas sp. | reverse complement strand
CAGGAACTGCCCGATGAAGGATTCGTCCTTGTAATTCCGCATCGCGAAATCCAGCACCTTGAGCCAGTCGCCACCGGCGATGTCGGGGAACCACTCGCGGTCCTCGGGAGTGGGACTTTCGCAGATGCGGCGGATGTCGCTCATCATCGAAAAGCCCAGTGCGTAGGGGTTGATGCCGCCGTAGCCGCGCTGGTCGTAGCCGCGCTGGGTGACTACGTTGGTGTGCGACTGCAAGGTTTCGAGCATGAAGCCCGAATCCACCAGCCCCTTGTCGAACATCCGGTTGAGCAGGGTGTAGTGCCAGAACGTGGCCCAACCCTCGTTCATCACCTTGGTCTGGCCCTGAGGGTAGAAGTACTGCGCCATCTTGCGCGTGATGCGCACCAGCTCGCGCTGCCAGGGTTCGAGCTTGGGGGAGTGCTTCTCGATGAAATAGAGCAGGTTCTCCTGGGGTTCGGCAGGAAACTGGGATTCGGAGTTCTTGCGTTCGCCACGCCGCTTCTGGGGCACCGTGCGCCAGATGTCGTCGAAGCGCTTCCAGTTGTATTCCTCGCGCTCACGCACACGATTCTGTTCTTCTTCGGCCGACAGCGGCTGCGGCTGGTGATAGCGGTCGATGCCGTGGCTCATCAGCGCATGGCAGGAATCCAGGGTGTCCTCCACCGCTGCCATGCCGTGACGTTCCTCGCAGGCCAGCACATACTTGCGTGCAAAGACCATGTAGTCGATCACCGCGTCGGCGTTGGTCCATTGCCGGAACAGGTAGTTGTTCTTGAAAAAGCTGTTGTGCCCGTAGCAGGCATGGGCAATCACCAGGGCCTGCATGGCCATGGTGTTCTCCTCCATCAGGTAGGCGATGCAGGGGTTGGAGTTGATGACGATTTCGTAGGCCAGGCCGCGGGCGCCCTTGCGGTACAGCTCCTCGTTGCGGATGAATTCCTTGCCGTAGCTCCAGTGCGGATAGCCAATGGGCAGGCCGAGCGAGGCATAGGCGTCGAGCATCTGCTCGGAGGCGATGATCTCGATCTGGTTGGGGTAGGTGTCGAGCTTGAATTCATTGATCGCAATGTCCGCGATGGCGCGGTCATAGCGCTCGATCAGGTCGAAAGTCCACTCCGCGCCAGTGGACAGATAGCCGGAACCGCCGTCAGCGCTCATGTCGTCTCCGTGGGTTCATGCCAGGCTGGCCTCGCGTTTGAACAGCTCCCGCAGCACCGGATAGACACCGGCACGCGAGGTCACCGACTTCATCGCGAACCTTGGCGATTCGATGCGGGCGTAGGCATAGGACAGCGGGCTGGTGTGGTCCTCGTCATCGGGGACCTCGATATAGGCGTAGTAGCGGCACAGGGGCAGCAGCTGGTCGGACAGCAGTGCGCGGCTCTTTTCCGGGTCGGCACCGAACGCGTCGCCGTCGGAGACCTGTGCACCGTAGATGTTCCACTGATCCGACGGATAACGCTCAACCGCGATCTCTTGCATCAGCTTGAGCGCCGACTGCACCACCGTGCCGCCGCTCTGGGTGTCGTGGAAGAAGCGTTGTTCGTCGACTTCCTCGGCGTTGTCGGTGTGGCGGATGAAGATCACATCGACCTTCTCGTATTTGCGTGACAGGAACAGGTAGAGCAGCGTGAAGAAACGCTTGGCCAGATCCTTTTTGTCCTCGGTCATCGAGGCCGATACGTCCATCAGGCAGAACATCACCGCGCGCGAGATCGGCTGCGGGACCTTGACGCGGTGGCGAAAACGCAGGTCGATGTCGTCCAGGAACGGGATGTGCGCGATGCGCGACTCCAGCGCCGCGATGCCGGCGTCGAGTTCCTCGCACAGATGCGGGTCTTCGGACGCCTCCGCACGTTCGGTTTCCAGTGCGTCCAGCTGCCGGCGCAACGGCGCCGACAGGGCGATGCGACGGGCCATGGCATTGCGCAGTGATCGCGGGACCGAAAGATTGGCCGGTACCCCGCTGGGGGTGTAGCCGGCACGCTGCATCTTGAAATCGCGCACATCGCCGAGGTAGTTGCGCACCAGGTGCGGCAGTTCGAGGTCATCGAAGAACAGGTTCAGGAATTCCTCGCGCGACAACGTGAAAATGAAGCTGTCCTCGCTGCCGCTGCCGTCGCCCTCACCCGAGCCGCCACCGCCGCCCTTGCCTTGCGGTCTGGGCAGGCGGTCGCCGGCGTTGAACGAGTGGTTGCCCGGATGTACGTATTCGTGATCGCCACCCGGACCGTGATGAATGCTCGGCTCGCGGATGTCACGTGCCGGAATGCTGACATCGCCGCCCTTTTCCATGTCGGTGATGCCGCGCCTGGCTGCCAGGTCGCCGACCGCTCGCTGTATCTGCTCCTTGTAACGGCGGATGAAGCGGGCCCGGTTGACCGCACTCTTGTTGCGATCATTGAGGCGGCGGTCGATGACGATGGACATGTGTTCGGTCAGGCCAAAGGCGTGAGGCGTTCAAGCCCCTGCAAACCGTAGCGAATCCGATGTTGCGCCTCGCTCCTCACGCCTTTCTCCTCACGCGCTTTTGCGCACGCGCAGATACCATTCGGAAAGCAGCCGGACCTGCTTTTCGGTGTAGCCCTTGGCGACCATGCGACCGACGAAGTTCTCGTGCTTCTTCTTGTCCTCGTTGGATGCTTTGGCGTTGAACGAGATCACCGGCAGCAGCTCCTCGGTGGAGGAGAACATCTTCTTCTCGATGACCTCGCGCAGCTTCTCGTAACTGGTCCACCTGGGGTTCTTGCCGCCGTGCTGGGCGCGGGCACGCAGCACGAAATTGACGATCTCGTTGCGAAAATCCTTGGGGTTTGCGATGCCGGCGGGCTTTTCGATCTTTTCAAGTTCGGCGTTGAGCGAGCCCCGGTCGAACTGCTCGCCGGTCTCGGGGTCCCGGTAGTCCTCGTTCTGGATCCAGTAGTCGGCGAACGTCACGTATCGATCAAAGATGTTCTGGCCGTACTCAGAGTAGCTTTCGAGATAGGCGGTCTGGATTTCCTTGCCGATGAACTCCGCATATCGCGGCGCCAGCCAGCCTTTGATGAACTCCAGGTAACGGCGCTGCTGGTCCTGGGGCAACTGTTCGCGAAGGATGCGCTGTTCGAGCACGTACATCATGTGCACCGGGTTGGCGGCGACTTCTGTCTGGTCATAGTTGAAGACCGCGCTGAGCACCTTGTAGGCAAATCGCGTGGAGGTGCCTGTCATACCCTCGTCGACACCGGCGTAGTCGCGATATTCCTGGAATGACTTCGCCGACGGGTCGGTATCCTTGAGATTCTCGCCGTCGTAGATGCGCATCTTGGAGTAGATGCTGCTGTTCTCCGGCTCCTTGAGGCGCGTAAGCACCGAGAACTGCGACATCATTTCCAGCGTGCCCGGCGCGCAGGGCGCCTTGGCCAGCGAGGAATTGCGCAGCAGTTTCTCGTAGATCTTGACCTCTTCGGAGACCTGCAGGCAGTACGGCACCTTGACGATGTAGACGCGGTCGAGGAAGGCCTCGTTGTGGCGGTTGTTGCGGAAGCTCTGCCATTCCGATTCGTTGGAGTGCGCCAGGATGATGCCGTTGAAGGGGATGGCGCTGAAGCCCTCGGTGCCCTTGAAATTGCCTTCCTGGGTGGCGGTCAGCAGGGGGTGCAGCATCTTGATCGGCGCCTTGAACATTTCGACAAATTCGAGCATGCCCTGGTTGGCCAGGCACAGGCCGCCGGAATAGCTGTAGGCGTCCGGGTCGTCCTGCGAGAACTGCTCCAGCTTGCGGATGTCGACCTTGCCGACCAGCGAGGAGATGTCCTGGTTGTTCTCGTCGCCGGGCTCGGTCTTGGTGATGGCCACCTGCTTGAGCACCGACGGCTGCACGCGCACCACCTTGAACCGGGTCAGGTCGCCTTCGTACTCGGCCAGGCGCTTGATCGCCCATGGCGAGGAGATGCCGGTGAGATAGCGCGGCGGGATGCCGAACTCCTTCTCCAGCATCGGGCCGTCACGATCAGGATTGAACAGCCCCAGCGGCGATTCGTTGATCGGCGAGCCCTCCAGTGCGTAGATCGCATGGGCTTCCATCAGGCTCTTCAGGCGCTCGGCGATCGACGACTTGCCGCCGCCGACGGGGCCCAGCAGGTAGAGCACCTGCTTGCGTTCCTCCAGCCCCTGCGCGGCGTGCTTGAAGAACGACACCACCTGGCCGATGACGTCCTCGAGTCCGAAGAACTCTTTGAACGCCGGGTAGCGCCGGATCACGCGGTTGGAAAAGATGCGCGAAAGGCGGGGATCGTTGCGCGTGTCGATGACTTCCGGCTCGCCGATGGCGGCCAGCATGCGCTCGGCCGGCGAGGCGTAAGCCATGGGGTCGGTCTTGCACAACGACAGGTAGTCGAGGAGCGACATCTCCTCGTTGCGACCCTTGATGTATTGCTCTCGGTACGAGTCGAAGAAATTCATCGTGCGCGCCTCCCGGGTTTCGCGACTTCAAGTGCCGAACGATTCGGTGGTTCGAGCTTTGCACATTGTGTGCCGTACCCCGAGCCGTTCGTCGGAATTCGACTGCCGCGGAGCGAAGGTCCTGGATTCACATTTCTGGTCATGGGCATTTGCTCCGACAGGTTCTGACTGCGACAAGTCTGACGGCGTCGATGCATGGACCATGACGCGCGCTGCGGGTTCGCACCGATCCGCATCGGGGAAGTGCCGCTTGTCGACTGCAGTCAGCGGTTAGCATGCTCGTCCCTCCCATTTCGCCGCGTATGTCTACGCATGACAATCTGGCGCGCGCCGCCGTCTATGCCTTGTGGGCCTCGGCCGCCTTTGCACTGATGGGTGTCTGCGTCAAGGCGGCGTCGCCCGGGGCCTCCACCGAGGTGGTGGTGTTTTTCCGCAACCTGGTGAGCCTGCTGATTCTGCTGCCGGTGCTCGGCCGCGGCGGCTTGCGACACAACCTGTCCACCCGGCGTCCGGGTGGGCATCTGCTGCGCACCGCCTTCGGCATGACGGCGATGTACTGCTTCTTCTATGCAATCGGCCATCTTCCGCTGGCCGCAGCGATGCTGCTGACCTACTCGACGCCGCTGTGGGTGCCGTTCATCGCCTGGGTCTGGCTGCGCGAACGGCCGGACCTGATCGTGTATCCGAGCGTGATTCTGGGCTTTGTCGGCATCGCGCTGATTGTCCAGCCCG
>JAJFJX010000341.1 GCA_021773655.1 Panacagrimonas sp. | reverse complement strand
CATATTGATATATTTCTCTGTCTCGCCGCACCGCCCCGAGCCGCGACGATTGAGGGTCTTCGCGGCCCGCCCGTCTCTCGTCGCATGTCTGGGTGCTTCGTCACGTATCGCGCCCTCCGGCTACTTGCTGCGGGCCTTCTCGGCGGCTGCCTGCTGCGCCTCCGCTCGCCTCCGGTGCCAGTCGCTCGCCCACTCGGGGAGTAGCGCCCGCTCCGGTACCGACAAGTCCTCAGGGTCGAGCGGTGCGAGTTGTACGTACGCCTCCCCGACGGCGGCACGGAGGTTCATGGCGTTGACGAACGTTCCTATCCATGGCTCCGTCCAGTCCTCGAAGTGGCGCTCGCACGTCTCTAGTCGCTCTTCCCCGCAATTGCAAGGCCCCCATTGGCATTGCCGGAGGTCGGGCCGGGGCCTTTTCCCCCCGCCCGAGGCGCGACCTTGTTCGGATCGCGTAAGGCCCCGGCCTTCGCCTCGCGCACGTGGATCATGAGGCGAGCCGTCAACACGTCGGCCAGACCGGACGGGAGAGCGCCGAACGCTTCCTCCCGGTCGCGACGCTTGCGCGAGTTCAACGCGGCGGGCACGCTGCCCGCGTTGTCCTGGATGCCCGTGACCCACGCGCCCCACTGCGCCACGTTGGCCTCGTGCACGTCGATCTTGACGCCCTTGCGCGCGTCCCGCTGCTGCGAACGGTTGCCAAGCTCGTCATCCTGCCGGCTGCTGATACCGGCGCGGGCCATAATCACCACGTCGTCCTCAATCAACGAGCCGAACGTCGCGTCGGCGGGAGGCCCGCCAAGCAGGCGCTCCAGACTGTCGGCCAGGTCGCCCGCCGACGCCTTGAGGGCGGCGAGGAAGTCATCGTCATCAAAGCGGAGGGCGACCTCTTCATTCGGGTCGACACTCCATCGGACATGTCCATCGGTGTTCATAGGGAGCGCTCCTTGTTCGTGTGTGGCTTAGGTGATGGTCTCGGTACCAGTCGGGGAGAAGTCAACGACCAACGTCGTAATGGCGTTCTCGCCCGGCTCCGTCTTGGGCTGCGCGCCGGTGATGTTGCATTCGACGGTGTAGTCATCCGACGCCGCCCATGTAATCGTGAACGTGCGCGGATTCGACGTCGCGGCACCGTTGTAGAACGCCGTCTTCACGGCGGCCGTGTACTCGAACTCCAAGCTGAAGGGCTTGTTGATGATGAACCCCGTCAGCGACTTGCGATCCCGCGTTGCCGCTGGACCGGTCAGGATCTGCTCGGCCAGCTGGCGACCGCCTGCGTCACCAGCGCCGCCGATGATGAGCGCGCTCCAGTCAATCAGCGAGCCGGATGCGTTGTCGATCTCTATTGTTCGATCTGCAAGAGCCATGGTGCTATCTCCTATTCGGCGCGGTGAAGGAAAGCCGCGAAGGTGGCGGCTGCGGAGCCCGCCGTGCCAGTGAAGTCCCACTCAATCGCCACATAGCGATCGATGTCACCTGTCAATGCGAGGCGTGCCGCGAAACCATCCGCCAGGTCCGCCGCGTCCACCTCCGTCGTGATTACCGCGAACGTTCCAGCCGTCGCCCACGTCGAGCTATCCGGCGAGTGCCGCACGATAAACGTGAGGTCGTCGGCCGTGTCCAGGTCGTTGGCGCTGATCTGCACCTGTACCTCGCCACCGTTGCGCGTGGACGTGCGCGTCGCCGTGCCGCCCGTGCCGCCGGTCGTCACGTTCACGGGGATCGAGAACGTGGTCGTCGATATCACGGTCACAACGTGTGAGCCGTTGATATCGGGGGTCGACCCGCTATGCCCGGCGATCAATACCGTGTCGCCGGTCTGGAGGCTGTGCGCCGCCGACGTGATGACCGAAGGGTTCGCTATCGAGCTGGACGTGATGCTGATAGCCGAGCCGACCGTCCCATTGTTCACGGGCGTCGACTCGGTATCCCCGTCTCCCGACGCCGATGCCATGGCGCGCAAGCTCTTGCCTTCGAGCCAGCCGTTAGAGTCCGGTACCGCCATCACGTCCACCTGATCCAAGGCGGCGGGTTCCGTCTTGGGCTGCGCTTCAAGTCGCAACATGTTTCCAAAGTAGACGTCCGAATCTACCGCATCCGTATCCTCGCCCCAGACAATCAGGAACTGGTCAAACGTCGTGTCCGAACCTCGAACCTTCTTGACAAACGAAAGCAAGTCAGAGTCCGCCCAAAGGGACATGGTCATATCCCCCCACGCGGTGAATCCCGTTTGGGCATTCGCGTTCCGGGTATGGAACGGGCCGTGCCGGTCTTGCACCGTGGGCGACTTCTTCGGCGGCGAGAACGCGCCGATCCGCCCATCCTCCGACAACTCCCGCCCCTCGCAGTAGAGGAATCGATTCGCAAGGCTCACGCGTCACCCCCGCTCGTCTTGCTCGGCTTCACGGGATAGACGGTCGACTTGACCGTCTTGGGCCGCGTCTTCTTGGCTTGCTTCACGACCTCCACCACGCCACGCGCCAGGAACACGGACGCGGCGCTAGCTGGCAGACGGCCAGCGGGGATCGTTCGGCCCTCCGCGTAGGACTCGACCTTATAGTCCTGCGGCTTGCTGCCGCGCGACTTGGCCGCCAGGACGTCGTCGTCCTGCGGGAAGGTGACTTGGCCATCAAGCACCCTGAATGCGCGTGGATCGCGTAGGTTCATGCTGCCTCCTCTGCGCCAATACGGACGGCGAATATCAGTTGTTGTGTCCAGCGCTCGCCATCGGTGAACACAACCAAGCGCTCCTCGAGCAAGCCGCCTTGCTTGGGGAGACAAGACTTCACCTTCCCGGCAAGCGTCTGGTCCGCGATGAGGGCTTGATAGATCGACTTGGTGCCGAACGGTGACCCGTACTCCCTGAGCCGCCGGATCGCGTCGGGCCAGTCCTTCTTGTTCGTGCCCGTCGCCAGCGTTAGAACGGCCTCGTACTCCCACGGCGAGTTGCGAACAGGGCCGACAATCTTCGGCGCACGAAACGATACCTCCCCGGTCATGCGGGTTACATCGCTGTGCAACTCGTTCGCCTCGGAGTAGAAACGAATGTCCGAGTCAATCGCGTTGATCACGGCGACAATGCCGTCGGCCGCATCGTTGAGGTTCATTCGGACCACCGCTTTGCAATCTCGCGGCCCGCACGATCCAAGATGGCGGGCATCTCCACCTCGGCCTCAGCGTGAGCGAGTTCGACCATGCGATAGCCACCGGCGCGAACCTTCATGACCCGGCCGCGCGAATCCCTGCCCGTCTCCAGCCACGACGCGTAGGGATACTTGAGGTTGACCACGGCCTCGCTCTCGGCCCCGCGTGTCGCCTTGCCGAGATTCGTGCGCGTGGAACGTCGCGCGTGGCCCGTGTCGTCGGGCGTGCGTTCCTTGATGCGCGCCTCTGCGAAGTGCGCGAGATCGATCACCGCGCTCTCGATAGCCTCGTCGTAGAGCGCGGGAGCAAGGTAGCGCATCGCAGAATCGAGCGTGTGCGCGTCGAAGACGATATCGACGTCCATCATGCCGTTCTTCACGCGAACACCGCCCGTTTGATGTAGCCACCCTTGACGAGGATATCAACAACGTCCGGGTCCGACTTGAGAGCAATCGCGCGCTCGGCCGTCTTCTCCAGCCCGTACGGCGTGTTGGGCCGCTTCGAGTACCGCTGCGCGAGCAACAACGTCGCCTCGCGAATGGGCGGGGGAACCGCCGTTTGATCGCCCCACGATCCGGCAAGCTCGATGCGTTTCTGCCCGGCCGGGAAGTGATAGTTGCCTTGCTCGAAGTTGACGTGCACCGAATCGAAGGGCGGACCGTTCAACGGGTACAGGTGGTAGTCAGTTGTCGCCCACGTCACCTCGAACGCACCGTCTCCGTCCTCGTCCGTCTTGAGGCTGGTGACGCTGAGTAGCGGCATGTCCAGCTCGAGCCGGGACGCCGGGCCGTGGTCGGCACCGAGCGTCAAGAAGCGCTCGTAGTCGGCCAGGGCGTTGTAGTCGTCCCAGGCAACGTCGTAGTAGCGCGTCATGGTCTGCGCTGCGAACGCGCCATCCTCGGCCGTGCTGAAGCCGCAGAGCCGGTCCACAACGCGCGACGCAATCGTGATCTTGCGCGAAAAGAACGCGTCACGATTCGCGGACGTCTCGTTGATATCGTCCTTGAACTCAGCCAACGAGACGTAGTCGACGGCCATTACCGGGGCACCTCATGCGCGCATAGCGCGCACCGGTACACCCAACCGCCGTCCGGTGTATTGCCGCGCACCCACACGGCTGCCGGGCATCCCATGGCGGGGGCCTCGCAGGCGGTGGGTTCCTCGATCTCCTGAATGCGCAGCGTCGGCGCTCCGTACTTGGATTCCTTGTACGGGCGACGCGCGAGCCGGGGGG
>JAJFJX010000035.1 GCA_021773655.1 Panacagrimonas sp. | reverse complement strand
ACCGTGCTGGAACAGGGTGCTGACCAGCGGCCCGGCCAGCAGCAACAGACCCGCGGTGGCCGGCAGGGCCAGCAGCAGCAGGATGCGCAGGGCCCAGTCGATGGTGGCGCTGAAACGCTCCGCGGAGCGCGATACGTGTTCTGCCGAAAGCCCGGGCAGAATCACCGTGGCCACGGCGATGGAGAAGATTCCCAGCGGAAACTCCATCAGGCGGTCGGCGAAGTACAGCCAGCTCAGACTTCCGGCGAACAGCAGCGAGGCGATCACCGTATCCAGCAGCAGGCTGATCTGCGCCACCGACGAACCGAACACGATCGGCCCCATCAGGCGCACGATACGACGCACCTGCGGGTCGCCCCCGCCCCATCGCGGTCGCGGCCACAAGCCCGCCTGCGCCAGCCACGGCAACTGGAACAACAGCTGCAGAACCCCGGCGGCAAACACCCCGATGGCCAGTACACGCACCGAGTCCGGATCGATGAACGCCGCGGAAATCAGGCACACGTTGAGAATAATGGGTGTGCCCGCAGGCACCGCGAAGCGGCCGCAGGTGTTGAGGGCCGCGCCTGCCAGCGCGGTCATCGAGATCAGCATCAGGTAGGGAAAGGTCCATCGCAGCAGCTCTGCGGCCAGTTGGTGGCGCTGCGGGTCGATGGCGATGCCGGGCGCGAACACCCACACCAGCAGCGGCGCGGCCAGGCATCCGGCCAAGGTGATCAGGGCCAGCACCCCGCCGAGGGTCCCGGCCACCACGTCGAGCAGGGCCCTGGCCTGCTCCTGACCGCCCTTGGAGCGGGTCTCGGTGAACACCGGGACGAAGGCCTGCGACAGCGCCCCTTCTGCGAACACGCGGCGGCCGAAATTGGGAATCTTGAGCGCCAGCAGAAATATATCCATGGCCGGTCCGGCACCGAAGAACGCGGCGAACAGGATGTCGCGGATAAAGCCCAGGACGCGCGAGATCAGCGTCATCAGGCCGACGACGCCTGTCGATCGTAGGAGCCGCGAAGAGGTCATGGACCGCAGGATTCCGGCGGCCCGGACGACGGGAAGCCGCGTTGACAAGAACAAAGGGGGCCACAATACTATCGCGCTGTGCTTTTGTCAGTGTCCGATAGCAGTGACGCACGTCCTTCGCGACGGCGCATCCAAGGACCGGACACCCGCCCTGCAATCCCACTTTTTTTCCACGATCAAATCAGGAGTTTCTCTTGGCCAATACCGCCAGTGCAAAGAAGCGTGCCCGCCAGGCCGTCAAGGCACGTGCCCGCAATGCCGGTCAGCGCTCGATGATCCGCACCACCATCAAGAAAGTCGTCAAGGCGCTTGACGCCAACGACAAGGCCGCCGCCGTGGCCGCCTATACCGACATGGTCCCGGTGCTGGACCGCTACGCCAATCGCGGCATGATCCACAAGAACAAGGCGGCTCGTCACAAGAGCCGCCTGCACGCGCGCATCGCCGCACTGGCCTGAGGCAGCGCCGCAGTCCATCAGCGCGGGCGATGCCCGCGCTTTTTTTGCGTCTTTTTTTTGCGTCGCCATTTTTTCGGGCTCAGGTTCCCTGCAGCAGATCTCCCAGGGCGGGACGGGTCGCACCGGCGGCGCGCGGCCGGATACTGGCGTGCCTCTTGCGCGCTCCCCCGATGGACGTAGACGGTGGGACGTGGCCGGGACTTCCGCACCGGGCCTGAGAACCGCCATCGGGCTTACGACCGGGCTCACATTTCAACGCGGGCCCGTATCCGCGTCGGGCCGCCCGCCAGTCCCGCCGGTCCCGCTGGTCCCGCTGGTCCCGCTGGTCCACGGCGACCGTGTCTCCAGGCCGCTGCGCACAAACGTCAGACCACCGTCATGTTGTCGCGGTGGATCATTTCCTCGGCACCGGGGTAGCCCAGGCGCTGCAGGATCTCGCCGCGACCGGCGCCGAGAATGCGTCGCGCCTCTGTAGCCGCGTAATTGCTCAAGCCGCGCGCCACCTCCCTGCCCTCCGGATCCAGGCAGATCACCAGGTCGCCACGTTCGAACTCGCCTTCGACCGCGCGCACGCCCACCGGTAACAGGCTGCGGCCATTGTTCTGTCGCATCACTGCCGCGGCACCGGCATCCAGCCGCAAGCGCCCCCGCGCCTGCAACTGGCCTGCGATCCAGCGCTTGCGCGCACCCATCACACCGATATCGGGCAGCAGCAGGCTGCCGATGAGCTCGCCGGCAGCGAGCCTTTCCAGGATTTGCGGCGAGCGACCGTGGGCGATCGCGGTCAGCGCGCCGGAACGTGCCGCGATGCGCGCCGCAGACAGCTTGGTTCGCATGCCGCCGCGACCCAGTTCGCCCTTGCTGTCGCCGGCCATGGACGTCAGTTGCGGTGCCGACAACTCGATTTCGGACACCAGCCGGGCGTCGGGATGCAGGCGTGGATCGGCCTCGAACAGGCCGTCCTGATCGGTCAGGATCACCAGCACCTCGGCCTCGATCAGGTTGGCGGTCAACGCCCCCAGCGTGTCGTTGTCACCCAGGCGGATTTCGTCAGTGGAAACGGTGTCGTTTTCGTTGACCACCGGCACGGCGCCGAAGTCGATGATCGCCTTGAGCGTGGCCCGGGCGTTGAGATAGCGCCCGCGGTCGGCGACATCCTCGTGCGTCAGCAGGACCTGCGCCGCGCGCAGCCCGTGGGCCTCGAAACCCAGCTCCCAGGCCCGGACCAGGCCCATCTGGCCGACCGCGGCGGCGGCCTGCAGGCCCGGCAAGGTGGCAGGGCGACGCGCCAGTCCCAGGCGGGACATGCCTTCTGCGACCGCCCCGGAAGACACCAGCACGACCTGGCGGCCCTGGGTGCGCAAGGCCGCAATCTGTGCGCACCATTGGCGTATGGCCTCGTGATCCAGGCCACGGCCGCTGGCGGTGACCAGGGAACTGCCGATCTTGATCACCCAGCGCCGGGCGTCCTGCACTCGTTGTCGGTTCATCGTGCCTGCCGGCGACCGTCGGACGTCGCGCTCAGTTGGGTGAGGGCCGTTCGATGGCACCCGGATCAGCGCTCACCGTCGTTGTAGCGGAATCGACTGGATCGTCCAGTTCATCGGCACTGCGCGGCGTGCGGGTCCGGATCCAGTGCATGGCGGCGTCGCACAGTTCCGCGCATCCCGCGCGGGTCACCGCAGAGATCACGAAATACCGCCCCTGCCAGTGCAGTGACTGCAGCGCCTCGCGCACCAGGGACTCGACCGCGTTCGCCTCGGCAAGGTCGGCCTTGTTGAACACCAGCCACTGCTCGCGATCAGCCACCTCCGGGCTGAAGGCCCGCAACTCGTCGTGGATGGTGCGGATACGGTCGGCAAGAGGCACCTCATCCGGCGGCTGCAGATCGGCCAGATGCAGCAGCAGGCGGGTACGGCTCAGGTGCTTGAGAAAGCGGATGCCCAGGCCCGCACCCTCGGCCGCGCCCTCGATCAGACCCGGCACATCAACCATCACGAAGGACTGATGCGGACCCACTGCCACCACGCCGGGTTGAGGATAGAGCGTGGTGAACGGGTAATCGGCAATCTTGGGCCGCGCCGCGGACACCGCGGCCAGCAGGGTCGACTTGCCGGCGTTGGGAAGACCCAGCAGGCCGACGTCCGCCATCAGCGACAGCTCCACCCGCAGTTCGCGCTGTTCACCCGGGCTGCCCGGACTGGCGCGCCGTGGCGCACGATTGGTGGAGGACTTGAAGCGCACGTTGCCCAGACCGTGAAACCCGCCCTGGGCGACCTTGATGCGCTGTCCGGCGCCGGTCAGTTCGCCGATCTTCTCGCCGGTGCCGATATCGAACAGCATCGAGCCCAGCGGCATCGGGATCTCGACATCATTGCCCGAACCGCCGCGGCAGTTGGCGCCGGTACCATTTGCGCCGCGCGGCGCGCGGAACACACGCGTGAAGCGAAAATCAGCCAGGGTGTTGAGATTGGGGTCGGCCACCGCGTAGATGCTGCCGCCGTCACCGCCGTCACCGCCGTCGGGCCCTCCGAACGGAATGGCGCGCTCACGCCTGAAACTGACGCAGCCGTTGCCGCCGTCTCCGGCTTCGACCTTGATGCTGGCTTCATCAACGAATTTCATGGGCGTGGGAGACAAAAAAGGCCCCGTCCGGGGCCCTTGATGCCAGACCTGCAGTCTCAGGCCGTTACGATGTCGACGTAGGTCCGGTTCTTCGGACCGCGCGAGGCAAAGCTGACCTTGCCGTCGACCAGTGCGAACAGCGTGTGATCCTTGCCCAGTCCGGTATTGACGCCGGCATGAAACCGGGTACCACGCTGGCGCACGATGATGTTGCCGGCCACCACCGCCTGACCGCCGAAGCGCTTGACGCCAAGCCGCTTGGATTGCGAATCGCGTCCGTTGCGGGTCGAGCCGCCTGCCTTTTTATGTGCCATCTGAGTGCTCCTGAATCGGTTAGGCCACGATCTCGGTGATCTTCACCTCGGTGAAGTTCTGCCGGTGCCCCTGTTCCTTGTGGTAGTGCTTGCGCCGACGATGCTTGACGATGCGGATCTTGTCTCCGCGGCCGTGCGACAGCACCTCGGCCTTGACCGAACTGTCCGCGAGCATCGGGGCCCCGACCTTGATCGCATCGCCCTCGCCCACCATCAGCACTTCTTCGAAGGCCACCGTGCTGCCCACGTCGGCCACCAGCGTCTCGATCTTCAACGTCTCACCGTTGGCCACGCGATACTGCTTGCCTCCGGTCTTGATTACGGCGTACATCGTTCGGTCTGCTCCCGCATCGGTCCGCAACTCACGCCGCGGCTTGAAAAAAAGGTCGCGAATCATAGGCCCGGACCACCCCACCGTCAATGGTGGGCTGGTCCGCCATCTACCCGCCATCCAATGGGCCAGGCGACTCGGTGTCGATGCACCTTCCCGGCTCTGTACTTTTTTCAGACCCGTTCCACGATCAGGGCGATGCCCTGCCCCACGCCGATGCACATCGAGCACAATCCATAGCGGCCGCCCATGCGTTCGAGTTGGGCGACGGCGGTCGTCACCAGGCGCACGCCGGAGGCGCCGAGCGGGTGTCCGAGGGCGATGGCGCCGCCATTGGGATTGACCTGCGTTCCGTCGTCCGGCAACCCAAGATCGCGCGTCACGGCCAGGGCCTGGGCGGCGAAGGCCTCGTTGAGTTCGATCACGTCCATCTGGTCGAGCCGCAAGCCGGTCATGGCCAGCAATTTCTTGATCGCGGGGGCCGGGGCAAAGCCCATGATGCGCGGCTCGATGCCGATCGTGGTCGCAGCGACCACGCGCGCGCGCGGCTTCAGGCCATGCCGCTTGAGGCCAGCCTCGGAAGCCAGGATGAGCGCGCAGGCACCGTCGTTGATCGGCGAAGCGTTGCCGGCGGTGACCGTGCCATCGGGCCTGACCACGCCCTTGAGTTTGGCCAGCGCCTCCAGCGTCACGTCGGGACGCGGCGGCTCGTCCTGATCGAACATCAGCGGCTCGCCCTTTTTCTGCGGGATGGGCACGCCGGCAATCTGCGAGCGGTAGAAGCCCTCCGCATTAGCCTTGCCCCAGCGCTGCTGGCTGCGCAGGGCGAAGGCGTCTTGGTCCGCACGGCTGATCGAGAACTGTGCCGCCACGATCTCCGCCGTCTCGGGCATCGGCTCGATGCCGAAGCGCGCCTTCATCAGCGGATTGACGAAGCGCCAGCCGATGGTGGTGTCCTCGATCTTGACGTTGCGTGAAAACGCCCCGTCGGCCTTGCCCATGACAAAGGGTGCGCGCGTCATGCTCTCGACGCCGCCGGCGATTAGCAGGTCGCCCTCGCCGGCCTTGATCGCCCGCGCCGCCACGGCCACCGCATCCAGGCTGGAGCCGCACAGGCGATTGACGGTGCTTCCGCCGACCTGGGTGGCGAAGCCGGCGAGCAGCAGGGCCATGCGCGCGACGTTGCGGCAATCCTCACCTGCGCCATTGGCGCAGCCGTAGATCACGTCATCGACTGCGCTCCAGTCCACTCCGGGGTTGCGCTGCATCAGCGCCTTGAGCGGCAGCGCCGCGAGATCGTCGGTGCGCACGTTGGCGAGCGCGCCACCGTAGCGGGCAAAGGGGGTGCGGACGGCATCGCAGATGAAGGCTTGTTTCATGTTCGTGGATCGGTTGATTGTCTGAGGGTGAATTTTCCGGGGGGACGCGAGAGACGATAGCTCTTGATGACCCCGATATTAATGTCGCGGCAACAGCAGCAGAGGCGGCGCCGGGGAGTCAGTCCCTGGCGACAATCCCGGCAGGCGGCGCACTACGCTGCCCTTCAGGCCGTGGCCGCAACGAATCCGCAATGCGGTTCCGATGATGCTGGACGAGTCTCAGCGCCTGACTCAGGGCAGCGGGGACCGGCGAGCGCACTTGCGGCACGCTCCCACTCCACAGCACCAGGCGCGCCGGATCGACGTCCCGGCTCACGGCGGTGTCGAGACGGTCCGCCAACCGCCCGGGAAACCCGCCCGGCCACGATCACCGTCGGAACTTCGGCGCATTGCCGACCACTGGCCGGGTTCGGGGATCAGCGGGCCCCATCCGCGCAACACCGGTTCAGCCCGCGCTTGCGAGCCGCGCATCGTCCACCACCCGCTCGCGCAGCGCGCGCTTGTTGATCTTGCCGACGCCGGTCTTGGGGATGGCGTCGATCGCAATGTAAAACGCCGGCAGCCACCAGCGCGCAAACTTCGGTTCCAGCCAGGCGCGCAACTCGGCGGGCGTGGGCGAGCTGCCCGGTTCGCAGACGTAGTAGGCGCAGGGACGCTCCACCCATTTCTCGTCGGGCAGGCCGACCACCGCGGCCTCGCACACGCCCGGATGCGCGACCAGGGCGTTTTCGAGGTCCACCGAAGAGATCCATTCGCCGCCGCTCTTGATCAGGTCCTTGGCCCGGTCCACCAGGCGCAGCACGCCCTGTGCATTGACCGAGGCCATGTCCCCGCTGCGCCACCAGCCATCCTTGAAGCCCTCCGCGGAGCGCTCCGGATCGAGGTAGTACTCCGTGGCGCTCCAGGGCGCCCGCACATAGGCCTCGCCGACGGCCTGATCGTCCCAGGGAATCTCCTTGCCAGAATCGTCGAGCACCTTCACCTCGGCGCCGGGCAACGCGATGCCCTGGCGCACGCGTGTGGGGATGTGCGTCTGCGGCGGCTGGTCGAGCATGCCGCGCGGAATGTGGGCACAGGTGGCCAGTGGCGCGAGTTCGGTGGAACCCCATGCGGTGTAGATCGGCAGATTGAACTCGGCCAGGAAATACTCCATCACCGAGGCCGGCGTGGCCGAACCGCCGAGCATGATCGCGCGCAGGCTGGAAAGGTCACGGCGTTTGCGCTTGAGTTCTGCGATCACGTCGATGCCGACGCTGACCGCCGCGGCCAGAAACGTCACCTTCTCGCGCTCCACCAGGTCCAGCAACGCGGCTGCATTGGGGCGCTCACCCGGCAGCACCAGTTGCGCGCCCATCGCCGCGCAGGCATAAGGCAGGCCCCAGGCGTTGGCGTGGAACATCGGCACCATCGCGAGAAAAGTGTCGCGTTCGCGCACGTCCAGCGCATCGCCCAGCGCAGCGGTGAGCGAGTGCAGGTAGATCACCCGGTGCGAGTACGAAACACCCTTGGGCATGCCGGTGGTGGCCGAGGTGTAGCACATCACCGCGGGCGTGTTCTCGGGGATCTCGTGGAACTGGAACGTCGGATCACCCTCGGTAATAAGGTCTTCGTAGGCGATGGCGTTGGGCAGCGTGGTCGGCGGCAGCTTGTCTGCGAGCACGATCCAGTGGCGCACCGTGCGCACCTGGCTGACGATGCGTTCCAGCACCGGCAGCAGGTCCGGGTCCACGAACACCGCGGCGTCTTCGCAGTGGTTGAGGATGTAGACGATGTGCTCGTCGGCCAGCCGCAGGTTCACCGTGTGCAGGACGCGGCCGGTGCAGGGCACCGCGAAGTACAGCTCCAGGTGGCGGTAGGTGTTCCACGCCAGGGTGGCGACGCGCTCGCCGGGCTGAATGCCCAGCGCATCGAGCCGACTCGCCAGCCGTCGTGCGCGCTGCACCGCCTCACGCCAGGTGTAGGAAAAGCGCCCGCCGTCCGGGAGGCGGCTGACGACGGTATTGTCGGGGAAGTAACGCTCCCCGCGCTCGACGAGCTGGCGGATGTTCAGTTCCATGACGATGTCTCCGGCTACTTCGCCAGGCCCAGGCGCGGCCGCAGCCAGGCGCCGATGCGGGCCACCGCGTCGTCGGCTTCCGGCGCATGGCCGGCCATGAACTGGAACACGTGCTGCATTTCCGGGAATACGTCGACCTTGACCTCCACGCCGGCGGCTTTGGCGAGCTTTTCCACCCGCAGGGAATCGTCGAGCAGGGCTTCGTAACCGCCCACCTGGATGTACATCGGCGGCATGCCTCGGAAGTCGGCAAACAGCGGGTTGGCCAGCGGCTCGCGCGGCGAGGCCGTGCCCAGCGCCATGCCGGCGATCACCAGGATCAGCCCGGCGCTGATCAGCTTGTCGTTGGCCTCGTTGGTCTTGTAGCTCTCACCGACCGCTTCCATGTCGTACCAGGGCGACAACGGCACGATCGCCGCCGGCAGGGCCACGCCACGGTCACGCGCTGCGAGCACCATCGTGGTCGCCAGCAGGCCGCCTGCGGAATCGCCGATGGTAGCGACATGCTTGGGTGCGATGCCCTGCGCCAGCACCCACTGATACACGTCCAGGCATTCATTCGGCTGCGACGGGAACGGGTGCTCCGGGGCGCGCTTGTAATCCACGATCAGCGCGCGGCAGCCCACCGCCTTGGCGATGTGGCCGTACATTTTCCGGTGGCTGAAGCGCGAACCATTGACGCAGCCGCCGCCGTGCAGCGCGATCAGCACGCGATCCTGCGCGGCACCCTTCGGAACCGCCCAGAAGCAGGGCGTGCCGCCGGCATCGACCTCCAGGTAGTCCACGCCGCCGGGATCGCGGCCGACGTCGCACCAGTGTTCGAACAGATCACGCATCTCGTCCACGCCCATGTCGGGCTTGGCCCCGAACGTGGTGAGGAAATATTCGTACAGACGGTCGATCGCTGCTGCTTGGGGGCTCGCCATTTTCTGTGCTCTCCGTGTTGTCAGTTATTCGCCGATGCGGCGATTGTTAATGCTTCTACGCGCGGTGTCAGGCCGGCAATCCCAGCACCTGAGCTGCCAGCACGTTGCGCTGAATCTCGCAGGAGCCGCCGTAGATGGTTGCGGGGCGCGCGCTGTAGTAGTTACTGAGCCAGTCGAAGCTGCCACCCGCCAGCTCCACGTCGTCCCTCAGCCCGCCGGCGCTGCCGGCGGCCTCGACCATCAACTGGGAGATTTTCTGGTAGGTCTCGGAGCCGATGACCTTGAGGATCGAGACGTCCGCACCCAGGGTCTCGCCGCGGCGTACCTGCTCGGCGAACCGTGCGTAGAGCGCCACGTGGTCCAGGTTGTCCATCTTCAGGCGCGCGTAGGCGTCCATGAAGCCGGGGTCCGCGGTCAGGCCGCATTGCACCGCCAGCTCCTCCAGCCGAGCCATCGCGTACTGGCCCTGCCGGGGGCTGCCCAGGAAGATGCGCTCGAAGCTCAGCAGCGCCTTGGCCATCGTCCATCCGCGATTGAGCTGCCCCACCAGATTGGCCTTGGGCACGCGCACGTCGCGGAAGAAGCACTCGCAGAATTCCTCGTGCCCGGCGAGGTTGAGGATGGGCCGCCGTTCCACGCCTGGTGTCGTCATGTCCGCCAGCAGGAAACTGATCCCTTCCTGCTTCTTGCCCGTCTTCTCGGTGCGCACCAGCATGAAGATGTGCGTGGCGTCCTGCGCCAGCGTGGTCCAGGTCTTCTGGCCGTTTACGACGAAGTCATCACCGTCGAGCACCGCTTCCGTGCGCAGGCTGGCGAGGTCGGAGCCGCTGTTGGGCTCCGAATAGCCCTGGCACCAGATGTGCTCGCCGGAAAGAATCTTGGGCAGGTACCAGGCGCGCTGCTCTTCGCTGCCATGATTGATCAGGAGCGGGCCGACCATGGTGACGCCCATGTCGGTCGAGTGGCCGACGCCGTAGTGCTCGAACTCCTCGAACAGCACCATGAGCTTGGCCGGGCCCAGGCCCATGCCGCCGTACTTCACCGGCCACGCGGGGGCACGCCAGCCGTTGCGGTATAGCGCCTGGAACCAGTGGCTCGCCTCGGTCAGCCGCAGCCAGGATTTTGGGAAGCGCAGGGCCTCCGGGTAGTTCTGGTGCAGGAACGCGCGGACCTCCCGCCGGAAGTCCTGGTCGTCGAGTGCATTCCAGTCAGTGGTCATTTGCGTCTCCTTTGCCCCGAGCATCCCCGACGGACGCACCGGCCATCACTGATCGCCGCGGCAGCCGGGCAGAACGCCCACGCCATCGAGCCCGCGAACCGTCATCGAACTGTCGATTCTCATGAGGACATCCTCCGCGGAACGTTTTATGTCCGGTCCAGCACCCGGCCGGGATGCAGGCCGTGCTCACCTCCGCGACTCTCAGGGCGGCGGTCGATGAGCGATCCACGTTAGCAAACCGACGTCAGGATGAATAGGCCGCGGACGCCGGCACGTTCCGCGGCGGTTTGAGGGGCTACTCCAACCACGTTCCGGCCGATCAGGAGGCAGACGACTCCTGCTGCAGCGCATGATCGCGCGCCTCGTCCTCGGCGCGTGTCCAGATCTCGCGTGCAATGGGCGCGCGCATTTCTTCCATGATGTGGCCCACCAGGCCGATGGCACGGGCAAACACGCCGATGCCGCGGCAAGCATTCCAGGGAATGCCCAGCTCCGAACAGCAGGCGCCAATGGCGCCGGTGGCGTTGATCGGCAGCACCTTGCCGTAGACGCGCGCGGCTTCGTC
>JAJFJX010000340.1 GCA_021773655.1 Panacagrimonas sp. | reverse complement strand
TATTTCATCGAGGTCAATCCGCGCATCCAGGTCGAGCACACCGTGACCGAGGAGGTCACCGGCGTCGACATCGTCAAGTGCCAGATCCGGGTCACCGAAGGCGCACGCATCGGCGACCCGGCCTCCAAGCTGCCGACACAGGGCACGGTCAGGCTCGACGGCCACGCACTGCAGTGCCGCGTCACCACGGAGGATCCGGAGAACGGCTTCACGCCGGACTACGGGCGCCTGATCGCGTATCGCAGCCCGGCCGGTCCGGGCATCCGCCTGGACGGCGGCACCTCGTATTCCGGCGCCGTCATCACGCCCTACTACGACTCGCTGCTCGTCAAAGTCACCGCCTGGGCGCAGACCGCGGACGAGGCGATCAACCGCATGCACCGAGCGCTGACCGAGTTCCGCATCCGCGGTCTGGCCACCAACCTGATGTTCGTGGACAACGTCATCCGCCACCCGCTGTTCGCCAGTGGCGAATGCACCACGCGCTTCATCGACACCACGCCGGAGCTGTTCGTGTTCGCGCCGCGCAAGGATCGCGCGACCAAGCTGCTCAAGTTCATCGGCGAGGTGATCGTCAACGGCAACCCGGAAATGAAAGGCCGGCGCATGCCGGACCTTCACTTCGCAGAGCCGCTGATGCCGGCGATTCCGGTCAGCACCTCAGTGCCGCCGGGCACCCGCGACCGCCTGCGCACGCTGGGCCCCAAGGGTTTCGCCGACTGGCTGCTGCAGGAAAAGGCGGTGCGGCTGACCGACACCACCATGCGCGACGCCCACCAGTCTCTGTTCGCCACCCGCATGCGCTCGCGTGACATGCTGGCGATTGCGCCCTACTACGCGCGCATGGTGCCGGACCTGTTCTCCATCGAATGCTGGGGCGGGGCCACCTTTGACGTCGCATTGCGGTTTCTCAAGGAGGATTCCTTTGATCGCCTGGCCGCGTTGCGCCAGATGATTCCCAACATTCCGCTCCAGATGCTGCTGCGCTCGGCCAACGCGGTGGGCTACACCAACTACGCCGACAACGTGGTGAAGTTCTTCGTCAAACAGGCGGCGCAGGCCGGCGTGGACATCTTCCGCGTGTTCGATTCGCTCAACTGGGTGGAGAACATGCGTGTAGCGATGGACGCGGTGATCGAGGCCGGCGGCGTCTGCGAAGGCACCATCTGCTACACCGCAGACCTGTTCGACCCGGCGCGGCCCAAGTACAACCTCAAGTACTACGTCGACATGGCCAGGCAGCTTGAGAAGGCCGGCGCGCATATTCTCGGCATCAAGGACATGGCCGGCGTGTGCAAGCCGCGCGCGGCCAGCGAGCTGGTGCGGGCCCTGAAGAGCGAGATCGGCATCCCGCTGCACTTTCACACCCATGACACCAGCGGCATCGCCGCGGCCAGCGTGCTTGCCGCGGTCGAGGCCGGCTGCGACGCAGTGGACGGCGCGCTCGATGCAATGTCGGGCCTGACCAGCCAGCCCAACCTGGGCAGCATCGCCAGCGCACTGGCCGGTTCCGAACGCGACCCGGGCATCGATCTCGGCGCCCTGCGCCAGCTTTCGGACTACTGGGAAGGCGTGCGCCGCTACTACGCGCCCTTCGAGGCCGACATCCGCAGCGGCACGGCCGACGTCTACAACCACGAGATGCCGGGCGGGCAGTACACCAACCTGCGCGAGCAGGCGCGCTCGCTGGGACTGGAATCGCGCTGGGCCGAAGTGTCCAGGGCCTATGCCGACGTCAACAAGCTGTTCGGCGACATCGTCAAGGTCACGCCGTCATCCAAGGTCGTCGGCGACATGGCGCTGTACATGGTCAGCCAGGGCCTGAGCCCCGAAGACGTGGCCGACCCCGACAAGGCGATCGACTTCCCCGAATCCGTGGTGCAGCTGTTCCGCGGCGAGCTGGGCTATCCGGCCGACGGCTGGCCGGCTGCGCTGCAGGCCAGGGTGCTCAAGGGCAAGACGCCGGTCGAGGGCCGCATCGGCGATCACATGCCGGCGGTGGACCTGGAAGCAGCTCGCAGCGAGGCCGAGAAGGCCGTGGGCTACGAACTCGATGATCGCGATCTGGCCTCGTACCTGATGTATCCGAAGGTGTTCCGGGACTTCGCCGACAGCCGCAAGCTCTATGGCGATGTCTCCGAGCTGTCGACGCCGACCTTCTTCTACGGCCTGCGCGAACAGGAGGAGATCAGCGTCGACATCGACCAGGGCAAG
Source organism: Panacagrimonas sp. (assembly GCA_021773655.1). Taxonomy (GTDB): domain Bacteria; phylum Pseudomonadota; class Gammaproteobacteria; order Nevskiales; family Nevskiaceae; genus Panacagrimonas. The sequence continues at coordinate 8,168 of JAJFJX010000340.1, read as the reverse complement.
ACTCTGGTGATCCGGCTGCAGGGGCGCACCGACATCGAAAACGAGGGCATTGCCAAGCTGTTCTTCGAGCTCAACGGCCAGTCGCGCCAGATTCGCGTTCCCATCGCCGGCAGCAAGTCCGCACAGGCCGAACGCCCAAGGGCCGACGAGAAGAATCCAGACCACATCGGCGCGCCAATGCCGGGCATGGTGGTGCGCGTCGCGGTCGCCGAGGGCGCCGCGGTGGAGAAGGGCGAGGCCCTGGTGGTGCTCGAGGCGATGAAGATGGAGACCGTCATCGCCGCCCCGCGCGACGCCAAGGTCGCGCACGTGCACGTCAAGTCCGGAACGCCGGTCAACGCCAAGGAGCTGCTGATCGAGCTGGAGTGAGGTCGGGCCGCGGCTGCCAGCCTGTCCTGGCCCAAAGGGGAACCAAAGGGAAGCCAAGGGGGAGCAACATGAACAGTCCTGCATGCGCCGTGCTGGCGCTCGTGCTGCTGGCCTGCGCCGGTCAGCAGGCCCGGGCACAACTGCTCGGCACACCCGGCCTGAGCACCGGCTGCGACTGGCAGCTGGCCTTCGATCCGGACGTCCCGGGCCTGGGCAACACGGCCTTCCCGGAGATCCATGCCCGCTACTGGATCGCCACGCTCAGCCATGCGCTGCCGGCCGGCAGCCGGCTGCGCGTGGAAGGGCGGTTCCCGGACGCACGGTATTCGGCCCTGCACGTGCATGACGGCCATCTGTTCGTGCTCGACGCGCTGAGCGACAACGAGCTGGCGCCAGACCCCGGCAACGCGCCGCTGTTCCTCGACCGTACGGTGCAGGACCTCAGCGCCGAACCCGGCGGTCGCTACACCGCGTTCGTGCGCATCAACACCGCGATTCCCGCCCAGCGCGAACCCAACACCCTGTACCGCCCGCCGGCGCCGCTGCTCGATCCGGCCAAGCGCAGGCGCACCGTGCTGGCCTACCGCACCTACCTGCCAGCAGGGGGCAACGAAGGCGGATTCGACCTGCCGCGACTGGTGTTGCAGCGTCCGGGGCATTCCGAACTGCCGCTGGCCGACACACCGGACAGCGCCGCCTGCCAGGCCATCGAGGACGCCCTGGCCGGTGAGCGTGCCAGTCTGCCGGTATCGCTGATCCCGCCGTTGATCCCGGAGCGCCAACCCTCGTTCCGTGTCTTCGACGGTGCTGCGCTCGATACCCTGCGCCTGGGCACCGGCTTCAATCCGCACAATGCGTTCATGGCGGTCAAGACCGACCACGCTTACGGCGATGATCTGCTGATCCGCGGCCGCATGCCCCGCTACACCACCGAGGACGACCCCGCAATCGGCGTCCCCGAAGTTCGCTACTACTCGCTGTGCCAGTACGGCGCCGCCAGCGGCAAGGTCGTCGACTGCCTGCACGACGCCCAGCTCGCGCGTGACCTGAACGGCCTCTACACCGTGGTCATCAGCCAGGACGCGGAACGCCCGGCATTCCTGCCGGAGGACGCATACGGCTGGCTGCCCTGGGGCCCGGACCAGGTCGGTGCGGCGTTGATCCGCGAGCTGCTCGACCACCCGACCTACGCCAAATCGATTCTGAAGTCCGGCGACACGCAGTCCGGCATCGATCGTGGCGATCTGACGCCAGAGGTCACCTACTGCGCCCGCAGCGTGCTGCAGCAGGCCCTGGCACAGAACCTGGCCGCTGCCGAAGTGTTCTCGGCCTGCCGGGCCGCACCGAAAAATGCCTCACTGCTGAGCCTGCCGCTGTTGCCGCTGTACCTGCCGGGCCTGCTCAATTGAGCATCTTCGATCAAGCATCCAACACCCGGATTCACGGCGGGTTCACGAAGCGGCCAGAGACTTGCCGCCTGGGGTGCGCTCCGTTTGTTCCGATTGCGCCGTGGCCATCGCCGTGGTTCGCGGGGCGTGCGGCCCTCCACGACCAGCCGCCTCCCCCACCCATCCTCTGACGCCGACCCGCCTCGCATGAATACCCAACGCCTCAAGACCCACGTCCGTTCACGCTGGCCTCTGCTGATTGCCGCGCTGGCGGCACTGGCCGCGGTCTCGGCCTGCCTGTCCCCCGCCGGCACCGCGCTGGCCGCCGGCGGCCAGACCGAGGAACACGAGATGCGTTCCGGAGCGCTCAAGCGCAGCTACCGGCTGTACGTGCCCAAGGGGTTCGACTCCAGCAAGCCGTCGCCGCTACTGATCGCACTGCACGGCGGCCTGGGCACCGGCAAGACCATGCAGTCGAGTGCCGGACTCGACGACGACGCAGACCGCGCCGGCATGCTGGTGGCCTACCCCGACGGGGTCGGTCGCGGCTGGAACGCCGGCACCTGCTGCGGCGGGCCGATGGAAAAGAACATCGACGACGTGCTGTTCATGCGCAACCTGGTGGCCGATGTCAGCCGCAAGTACAAGGTGGACGCCAAACGCATCTACGGCACCGGGTTCTCCAACGGCGCCATGATGCTGCACCGCGTGGCCTGCGAGGCACCGGAGATATTCACCGCCATCGCGCCGGTCTCGGGCGGCATGATGGTCAAGGACTGCGCCGCCAAGGCCGGCCTGCCGGTGATGATGGTAGGCGGCAAGGCCGATGAACGCATCTTGTGGAAAGGCGGCACCTTCGACGGCACCTATCGCCCGTCGATGAAGGAAATGGTCGCCTCCTTCGGCCGGCGCAACCACTGCGAAAGCGCCGAGGAAAGCGTGGAGCAGCGTGGCGTGGTGGACTGTCGCCAGCTCAAGGGCTGCCGTGGCGGGCTGGCAGTGATCTGGTGCGGGCTCGAAGGGGTGGGCCACCAGTGGGCCGGCGGCAAGACCGTGTTCCCGCGCCTGCTCGGCGCCAACACCGACGAGTTCGACACCTCTGCCGAAGTGGTCAAGTTCTTCCAGGCGCACTGAGGCCGGCAGCCGCAAACCGTTCACTCGGGCCACACCCGGGAACCGCGCCTCCGGCGGACACCGAGCCTTGCTTGAGCACATGGGTGCGGGAGGCGTCCGATCTCGCCTGCTCCCGCACCCGACCCATACCGTCAGTCCGCGGCGCCCACGCCGTACCCGGAGTCCAGGCCGGATGTGCGGGCGCGGAACGAACCTACGGCGACGCACCACAACTGCGTGACCGGACCGCGGGTTCCGCTGCGCGGCCCCGGAATGACGCGGCTGGAGTGCCAGCCTGCACACCGATACCCATCATTCCGGGGCGCCGAAGGCGAACCCGGAATCCGGGCCCGAAGTCAGACTCCGCACCCGGTCGCGGGGGTGCGCAGCCGAACCCTCCTGGACTTCGGATCGGCCATTGGCCGTCCGCAATGGCCACGCCCCGGTTCCCGGAAGACGGTGCGCGGCCGGTCGTCTTATTCGGTGTAGCCGTAACGGTTGGCCAGGGCCAGTACCTGACGATCAAAGCCGACCTCGTCGCCGCGCCAGGGCAGAGGCCCTTCGAGCGCTGTCGTGGCAAGCCGCTCGCGCCATGACTCGGCTACCGGCTCCAGGGCTTCGGCTTCGAGCCCGTAAGGCGCGCTGCGCGGGCCATAGCCGGCAAATGTCCAGGACATCGGGTCCATCGCGTCCAGTGTGAGGGCGTCGGCTGCCACCGACAGCCATTCCAGCACCGCGACCCGCGCCGCACCCTGGGAATCTTCCAGCGCTTCGATGCACACCTGACGACGGGCCGATCCGTCCAGACGCGCCAGCGCCGATTCCAGATTCAGATTGGCGCGCAGCCAGGGGATCTGCGGATCCAGTTGCGGCGGCTTCCGCGAGAAATCCTTGTAGTCCGGCGGCACGAACAGGCGCTCCTCGCACAGGCCGGCCAGCACGCAACCGTGGATCCAGGGATGCCGCATCACCTGCAACCAGTACGAGTCCGGCCGACCGCGGCGCAGGCGCAGCAGGTCCATCGGTCGCAGCGCGGCGCCGCTGTCGGGCACCACCAGCCGTCGTGGTGCGGCCTGCCGGACCAGCCATTCGAGCACCTCGGCGGTCGCTTGCCCGGCCCGATCCTGCAGCCATTGCCGGGCCTGCTCGACGGCCGCGTCGGTCTGTGCCCCGAACCCGAGCACGGCCAACGCGCGCAGCAGGCCGTCAAGCAGGGGCCCGGCATCCAGTACGGCGATGTCGAGCAACTCGCCGACGGTATCGGCCATCGACAAGTTCAGTTCCGGGACCGCGCAGAGCTGCGGGTGCGTGCCCAGCCAGGCGGCGACGCGGCTGGTGCCGACTGCCGGAGCGCCGAGCACGAACAGCGGCGGGGGTGGTGGCGCGACGCTCATGCAGCGGCCTGGTTTTCGCGCTGGCCGAGCCACACCTCGCAACCGCCGCGCGGGTTGGGCACGTAGTGCCAGTGGCCGCCGCGGCGGGTGGCGATGGTGGGTCCGAAAGGGTTGGCGGTGCCCACGAACAGCCCGTGCGCGGTGGACGCAAAGTTGCGCAGGCCCCAGTTGAACTTGTTGCCGAAGCCGGAGCGCGTCACCGGTTCCCAGTGCACGCCGTCGCCGGTGCGCCACAGCTCGCAGCCGCCAAGTTCGCTGACCATGCGGTCTTCGCCCCAGCGACGCACCATCGCCAGCACGTCCTCCGGCCACAGGTGGATGGGCAGGTAGGGCAGCAGGTTGGCCCAGTTGAGAGTGCCGGCGTAGAGCTGGCCGTCGTGCACGCACATGCGCCAGACGTAGCCGTTGAACAGGCTGTCGAAGCCCGCCGACAGGCCCGACAGCGGGTACTTGAGCCCGTCCGGCGTGAGCCTGGAATCGCCGACGATCAGATCCCAGGTGTCGTCCGGCCAGACGCGCACGATCTCGGCCGCCGCGGGTCCGATCCCGAAGGCGCGATGGAAGCCGCCGTTGAGCACGCCACAGCCCACGTAGAGCGCCCCGCGAAACTCGCACAGGGAGCTGGCCACCTCGTTCTCCACCCCGCGGTGGGCGCCGCGAGTGAAGACCGGCGACCAGGCGTAGGGCGGCGTGCCGCCCCGGGTCTTCCACAGCTCGCCGCCTTCGAAGGGATTGACGGTCCCGCCGTAGAGATGGCCGTCGAACTCGCCGAGTTCGAACACGGTGACATTGCGCCTGTTGCCGAAGCCCTCGGTACTGACTGCCATCCAGTCGCGGCGCTCGAAATCGGTGACCGCGTAGACCACCGCCTCGGAACCGATGTCCTGCTCGTAGCCCTTGGCGGTGCCGGAGGCGGTGGGCGTGGTGTGGATGCGGCCGTCGAAGGCCTGCAGGCTGCGACAGGCGCGCACCGCCGGGCCCCAAGGCGGGCGCCTGACCGGCGCAAAGTGACGGCCGTCCTGGCTGCGCAGGATGTCCGGCGTGTGCGCCGTGTGCGGCGACCACGAGGACACGTACAGGCAGGGCGCGCAGTCACCCGCGGCCTGCAGCACCTCCATGCCGCGAAAGCCGATGTAGCTGGGCACCGCGGGCAGGCCGTTGTTGCCCGGCACCGTGGGCGACTTGTAGACGCGCAGCCAGGTGTCGGTGTGTGGGGTGTATTCCCAGATCTCTGCACAGCGGTCCAGGCTGTAGAGATTGTCCGGCGCGTCGATCGGCCACGGCCGCAGGTTGGGCGGCGGCACCGCCAGGCGCATGGCTGCCATGCTGGCGCGCGAGGTGCCCACATACAGGCGCCCGCCGAACCAGGCCATGCTGTGCGCGTAGTGGTTCCAGCCGTCGCCGAAGCCGGACCGGCAGGTCAGGCGGAAATCCGCCTCGCGCAACGGAGCGCCGGTCACGGAATCCAGGACCAGACCTCCACCATCAGGAAGCGCACGATCGCCTTGGTGAAGACCAGCCCGGTCAGTTGCCAGCCGGCATCGATCTTGGCGTTGCCGGTCATGCCGGTCTTGAGCCGGTGTTCGGGATCTTCCAGGCTCAGCTGCACCCGCACCACACGTCCATAGCGATCCTCTTCGGCCGCCGGGGCGATACGGGTGACGCGTCCGTCGAAGGCGGTCCCCGGATAGGCCCAGGGCCGCGCCACGGCCGCGGCGCCGGACTCGACCTCGCCGATCACCGCCTCGGGCATGCGAACCTCGGCCTGTACCGCCCCGGCGTCCTCGATGGTGGCCAGCCGCTCCCCGCGCTGCAGGAACTGGCCGCGCGCGAACTGCAGCCGCGCCGAAATGATGCGCCCGGCGATCGGCGCCGAGATGGTGGTGTATTCCAGCTCCTGGCGCTGGTAGGTCAACTCGGCCTGCACCCGCTTGACCTCGGACTCCAGCGACACCACCCGCTCGTCCGGGGCCGGACTGCTGACCAGCTCCAGGCTGCGTTCGGCCTCCAGCAACTGCTGTCGAGTGATCTCGGCGGCGCCCAGCGCGCGGTCGTACTCCTGTGGCGTCACCGAGTTGCCCTTGTAGGCCTGGGTGATGCGCCGGGCCTGGGTGGTCGCGTTGTCGACCGCCACCTTTGCCGTGGCCACGCGCTGGCGCGCCACCTCGATCTCCTCGCTGCGCGCGCCCTTGCGCAGCAGCGCCAGCTCCGACTCGATGCGCGCCAGCTCGGCCTCGGACGCCGCCACCCGGGCGCGCTGCGAGGCATCGTCCAGGCGCACGATGGCCTGGCCGGCGCTCACCACGTCGCCTTCGTCGGCCAGCACCTCGCGGACATCGCCGGCGGTCAGGGCGGCGACATCGGCACGATCACGCGGCAGCACCTGGAACTCGCCGCTGGGCGCATACGGATACGGAATCAGGCACACCAGCACCAGCACGGCGAGCCCGATCAGCAGTCCGCGCGAGGGACGGCGGGGCTTCCTGGGCCAGCCCAGGTTGCTGCGTGGCGTGCTTGAACGAACGTACTGCTTCTGCATGTAGACCCCCGTGACCGCTGCCGCCAGGACAAATCCGGTGCCCTGGAACCGTTCCACCACCCAGGCACCCACGAACACCACCAGCAAGACCCCCAGCAGCGCGATGAACGCCAGCACCGCAGTGGCGTACACCAGCAACGCGGTGCGCGACAGCGGCCTGGCCTGCACCTGCCACGGTCGCGACTGGCCGAACAGAGCGGCCAGCGCCTCGTTGCGCAGGTCCAGATTGCGCAGCGCGTTGCAGAGCAGGAAATAGCCATCGTGCTGGGCCAGCGGATTGAGCCGGAACAGGCCGAGGGCCAGTGACATCAGGGCGACGATCACCGCTTGGCGCGCGATCAGCGGCTCGGTGGTGTCGTGGACAAACCACGTCAGCACCGCCAGGCAGAACAGCGCACCGATGCCCACCAGGCCGGCGCCGACCACGCGCAGGCGGGTCCCCCGGCCGGCGCGCTCGGCGGCGCCGGCGGTGTCCACGAACAGACGCGGTATGCGCAGCGGACCAAAACCGTACACCAGCCCGACGCGCGGACGTTCCGGCGTGTACCGGGCGATGGCCGCGGCACGCGCGGCGGTGGAGAACAGGTTGATCAGATAGGCGCTGATCGCGCTGCCGAGCAGGATGCGGAAGCCGCCATAGCCCTGGCCGAGATGTTCGAGCCAGTCCAGGTGATGCTGGACCGCGGTGATCAGCACCGCGGCCACCAGAGCCAGGAAACCGAGCAGCAACAGCGGATGCAGCATCGGCCACAGCAGCGGCGCGCCCAGCGTTGCCAGCCACCCCGAGGGCAGGCTCCGTGCCATCTGGTTGGCCTGCCCCCGCCGGCCGGTGACCAGACCGGACAGGCCGCCAGTCAAGCCCGGCCCGTGTCGCGAACCGGGCAGGGTCGAAGGCGGATGCGCCATGCCGGCCCAGGCCGGACGCAGCGGCGCATGGCCGGCCCAGCCCAGCCAGCGGACTTCCTCATCGGTCTGCGCCGGAACCGGCAACGGATCGTGACTGCCCGCACGCAGCAGCCCGGCCACGGCCAGGTCATGGGCAAACCCCTCCAGCGTGGCCGGCGTGAGCGTCAGTCCGAGCTCACGGTGCGCTGCCTGGAGAACCGCCGCGGCGTCGCGGTGGCCGTCGAACAGGCCTGCCAGTGCATGATCCTGCGGGGTCAGGCGGGCGCCCGGACCGGAGGGGTCGGGGGCGTCGACCTCGACCCCGGCGTCGCCGCCCAGGTCCCGCACCGCACCCGGCGCGAATTGTCGATGGCGAGAAGCGAACATCGCCGCTCAACGCGACCCGGAGGCCGGTGCGCGCAGGATGCGGTCGAAGCGCGCCAGGTCGGCGCTGGTGAGATTGCCGGCGGCCTGCTTGAG
>JAJFJX010000339.1 GCA_021773655.1 Panacagrimonas sp. | reverse complement strand
GAACGCCACCATCAGCACCGGCACCAGCGTCACCGACAGGCCCGCCGCCGCCGCCATCGCGTAGGTCTTGGTGTAGGCCAGCGGCGCGAACAGCCGTCCTTCCTGGGCCTGCAGGCTGAACACCGGCACGAAACTCAGGGTGATGATCAGCAGCGAGAAGAACAGCGCCGGGCCGACCTCGGCCGCGGCGTCGGCGATCAGTCCGACACGCTGTGCGCCCCGAGGTGGCTGCCCGCCATGGTCATGGCGCCAGTGCTCCAGCTTCTTGTGCGCGTTTTCGATCATCACCACCGTGGCGTCCACCATCGCGCCGATGGCGATCGCGATGCCGCCCAGCGACATGATGTTGGCGTTGATGCCCTGCACCTTCATGACCGAGAACGCGATCAGGATGCCCAGCGGCAGGGTCAGGATGGCCACCAGCGCCGAACGCAGGTGGAACAGGAACAGCGCGCAGACCAGGCCGACGACGATCAGCTCCTCGACCAGCTTGGTCGCCAGGTTCGCGACCGCGCGTTCGATCAGTGTCGAACGGTCGTAGGTCTGGACGATCTCCACCCCCGGCGGCAGGCTGGCTTCCAGCGTGCGCAGCCGCGTCTTGACGGCGGCGATGGTGCTGGCGGCGTTGGCCCCGGAGCGCATGACGACGATGCCGCCGACGACTTCGCCCTGGCCGTCGAGCTCGGCGATGCCGCGGCGGGTTTCGGGGCCGATCTGCACGGTGGCCACATCGCCCAGCAGGACCGGCGTGCCGCGGTCGCCCAGCGCCACCGGGATCTCACGAAAATCGTCCAGCGTCTTCAAGTAGCCGCGCGCGCGCACCATGTACTCGGCCTCGGCCAGTTCCAGCACCGAGCCGCCGGCCTCGCCGTTGGCGGACTGCACCGCCTCCAGCACCGCCTCTACCGGCAGCCGGTGGGCGCGCAACCGGTCGGGGTCGAGCACGATCTGGTACTGCCGGTTGTAACCGCCCAGGGTCGCCACCTCGGCCACACCGGGCACCGACTTGAGCTCGTATTTCAGGAACCAGTCCTGCAGCGCGCGCAACTGCGACAGGTCCTGCCCGCCGCTGCGATCCACCAGGGCGTACTCGTAGATCCAGCCGACGCCGGTGGCGTCCGGCCCCAGCTCCGCGCGCGCCGTGGCGGGCAGGCGGCCCTGGATCTGGCTCAGGTATTCGAGCACCCGCGAGCGCGCCCAGTACAGGTCGGTGCCGTCTTCGAACAGCAGGTAGACGAAACTCTCGCCGAACAGCGAATAGCCGCGCACGGTCTTGGCGAACGGCACCGACAGCAGGGTGGTGGTCAGCGGATAGGTCACCTGGTCTTCCACCACCTGCGGCGCCTGGCCCGGGTAGGTCGTGCGGACGATCACCTGGGTGTCGGACAGGTCCGGCAAGGCGTCCAGCGGCGTGGTCAGGGTGGCGTAGCTGCCCCAGGCCGCCAGCAGCAGCGCCGCAATCAGCACCAGCGCGCGGTTGTCGATGCTCCAGCGGATCAGGCGCGCAATCATGGCGCCGCCCCGGCTGCCGGACCGATGGCCGGTCCGGCCGCGGGCAAGATCATGACCTCGGCGCGTCCGTCCCGATCACCGTGCGGTCCGTCCGAGGTCCCGTTCGCGGCCGGGGCCTCGGCCGGGGTTGGCTCCAGACGCCGATAGGCGCCCAGCAGACTGGCCTCGGAGTCGATCAGGAACTGGCCGGAGACCACCACCTGCTGCCCGGCTTGGAGCCCGGAGAGGATCTGCGTCCAGCCGTCGTGTTCGACGCCGGTCTGCACGTGCACCGGCCGGTAGCGACCCTGGCGCTCCGCCACCATCACCACCGTGCGCGTGCCGGTGCGGATCACCGCCTCGGTCGGCACCTGCAGCACCTCGCGCCTCGCCTCGGCGTTCAGGCTGACCTCTGCAAACATGCCGGGACGCAGCTCGCTGTCAGGGTTGTCGAACACCAGCCTGGCCTGCACGGTGCGGGTGTCGGGGTCGAGCTGCGGATACAGGTAATCCACGCGCCCGGCGAACGAGCGCCCCGGCAGCGAGCGCAGGCGCGCCACCGCGGTCTGGCCGGCGTGCACCCCGGCGGACCGGGCCTCCGGAATCTGCAGCAAGACCCAGACCTGCGACAGGTCGGCCAGCGTCATCAGCGTCTGTCCGGGCGCCAACTGCTCGCCTTGGCGGGCATCGAGGCGCATCACGAAACCCGATGCCGGTGCGATCACCGCCGACAGGGTGCCCGGGGCGCGCCTGCCGCCGAGCAGGCGCAGTCGCTGCCGGCTGGCCTGCGCCAGGGCCTCATCACCGCTGGCCTCGGCCAGCGCCAGCTCCTGTCGCGCGGCGTGCAGTTGCGGCGAGTAGATCGCGGCCAGGCGCTGGCCCTTGCGCACCGGATCGCCCTGGGCGCGCACGTCCAGGTGTTCGATCCAGCCGGTGGTTCGCGTCTGGACCGTGACGATGCGCCGCTCGTCCAGCACCACCTGGCCCACCGCGCGGATTTGCGGCTCCAGGGTCGCCAGACGCGCGGGCACGGTGCGCATGCCCAGGTTCTGCGCCATGCGCGGATCGATCTGCACCAGCGTCGTGGCGGTCGTGGCGGAGGCATCGGCGTACTTCGGTACCAGCGCCATGTCCATGAACGGCGAGGGGCCGGGGGCGTCGAAATGCTGGTCCGGTCGCATGGGGTCGTACCAGTACAGGATCTGCGGTTGATCACCGTCCGCAGTCGCCGGGTCGTCCGGGCCTTCGGTGCGCCGGCTCAGCGTCATGCCGCAGATCGGGCAGGCGCCGGGCGCGTCCAGGCGCACCTGCGGGTGCTTGGCGCAGGTGTAGTAGACGCCACCCTCGGCGCTGGTGCGCGGTTCGAGCACGTGCCGGTGCAACGACGGTGAGCGGGCCAGGAATTGAGACAGCCACGCACCGGCCGCGGCGCAGGCCACGGCCACTGCGAGCAGCACCAGGACGGATCGAGTGTTCATGCTGGGTTTCCGAAGGTTCAGGGCTGCGCTCGTGGCCTGGATCGGGGCGCGGATCGGGGCGCGGATTGGGGCGCGAAATAGTCCAGTCGCACCTGGGCGCGTGCCGATGCGGCGCGCAGACGAAGCTGTTCGAGCTCCAGGTCCAGCAGATCGCGACGCGCGCGCAGCACCGTGGCCAGCTCCGTTTCGCCCGCGGCATAGGCCGCGGTGGCAGCCTGGATGCGAGTCCGCGTGCGCGGCAGCAGAACCTGCCGGTAGCGCTCCAGGCGCCCTTGCAGCGCCTGCCAGTCGTCGGCATCGGCGCGAATATCGGCGGCGTGTTCGCGCAGGCGGTCCTCCAGCGCCAGCGACTCGGCTTCGGCGCTGATGCGTGCGGCTTCGAGCTCGCGGTCCTGGCGCCGGCCGGTGTAGACCGGCAGCGGAATCTCCAGCTGCAGCGTGCCCATCTCCGAAAGCGCCGGCCGGTAGCCGAAGGCCAGGCTCACCGCCCAGTCGGGGCGGTAGGCCTGGCGCGCCAGTTCGATTCCGGTTTCGGCCATGGCCACACGCTGGGCGTCGGCCAGCAGGTGCGGGTGACGGCGCAATCCGGCGATCAGTTGCGTGGCCTCGGGCGGTGCCGGGTCCGGCAGCGCGCGGTCGATCTCGCCATAGGCGGCGTCGCCGATCCAGCGCGCCAGCCGGTGGCGCGCGTTGTCGGCCTGCTGGCGGGCCTGGGCCATGCGATCTTCGAGTCGCTCGCGCTCGACCTGCGCAGCCAGCCAGTCCGCCTGGTCGAGGTCCCCGGCGCGGAACCGGATCTGCGCATCGTCGGCCTGGCGGGCCGCCTCGTCGCGGATCCGGCGCAGCAGGTCCTCGGCAGATCGTTGTTCCCACAGGTCCAGCCAGGCCAGGCCGGCCTGGCGTCCGAGCTGCCATGTCGCCTCGTCGCGCTGCGCGTCCAGGGCCCGCGCCTGAAGCTCGCCGAGCTGCTGTCGCAGCCGACGTTTCTCGGCGCGGGGAAATGCCTGACGCAGGCCGACCATGAGGTCGGTGTCACCGTCGCGACGCAGCGAGAAGCGGTCGGCGGTGTTGAGCGGAATTTCGCTGACGCCCAGGGTCAGGCTGGGGTCGGGCAGTTCTGCGGCCGCCGCCGCTCGCTGGCGGGCGGCCCGGGCCTGCGCCGCCAGGGCGTCGAGCCGGGGCTGAGCCTGGACCGCCAGCTCACGGCTCTGCTGCAGCGACAGCGGGTTGGCGGTGGCCGCCAGCGACGGCCACGTCAGCAGGCCGAACACCAGAGCGGTCGGCCGCGCCAGGGCGCGGACGCAATTGGGGATCATGTTCAAACTCCACGGGCAGGACGGGCGGCCCGCCGACGGGGGCCGCAGGAACCACGGACGGGTTCAGGCGTGGAGTTGGATCGGGGGGCGCAGCAACCGGCCCGGCGCCTGCGGGCGCCGTTGCGCAGTGGCCAGCGCGGGGCGGGGGGTTTGCGGTAGCTGCACGCTGCCGGTCGGCACCGGCGAGGCGACGGTGAGCTGGCCCAGCGCGCAATTGAGCATGTCCGGGCAGGCGGCGTCGCAGCAGGAGGGGGAGGATGAGGGAGCGTGACCGTAGAGTCCGCGGGCCGTCGGTGCCGTGCGGTGTGCGGGACAGCCGATGGTCGCAAGTGCCAGTGCGGCGGCGACCGAGGCATCGTCTGCGGCATTGATGCTGGTGCGCGGCGAGGCGGCCAGCGCCCAGCCCTGGAGCAGCAGAATCAGCCCCAGAAGTGCGCACAGCCCGGATCGGGTCCGCGTTCTCATGCCTCGAAACTACATCGCTGCCTGTCGGCTGGCAACGCCGGTTCAGGCCGCGTGTGACAATGCGGCGCCCGCCGGGCCGGCCCTCGGCCCTTCCACAGCGAAGCACCGCAGACCATGAGCGAACGTATCCAGAAATTGCTCGCCACTGCCGGCGTGGCCAGCCGGCGCGCCATCGAAGACTGGATCACCGAGGGTCGGGTCACCGTCAACGGCCGGCCGGCCCAGATCGGACAGAAGGTCAGCCACGATGACCACGTGCGGGTCGACGGGCGCCAGATCGCCCTGGTGCGCAAGGCGCCGCCGGCGCGGGTCCTGCTGTTCCGCAAGAAGACCGGCGAGCTGGTGACCCGCGAAGATCCTGAAGGCCGGCGCACGGTGTTCCGCAAGCTTCCGGTGCTGGAGAGCGGACGCTGGATCGCGGTCGGCCGGCTGGACATCAACACCTCTGGCCTGTTGCTGCTGACCAACGACGGCGAACTGGCACGGCGTCTGACCCATCCCAGCTTCGGCATCAAGCGGGTCTACGCCGTGCGTGTGCTGGGCGCGCTGACCGCGGAGGTGCGACAGCGCCTGCTGCGCGGCGTGCAGCTCGACGACGGCCCGGCGCATTGCGAACGACTGGACCCCGTCGAGGCCCCGGAACCGGCGGAGGAGGGCGAGCCCCTCGGCGGCGCCAACCGCTGGTACGAGGTGACCATGGGCGAGGGCCGCAACCGCATCGTGCGACGCCTGTTCGAATCCCAGGGCCTGCAGGTCAGCCGCCTGATCCGCATCGCCTACGGTCCGGTGCAGCTGGGACGCGGGATCAAGGCCGGCAGCCACCGCGAGGCGACGGCCGAGGAATTCGAAGCGCTGCTGGCGGCGGTGGGGATGCAGCCGCAATCGGTCGCACCCGCAAAGCCGCGAGCGGTCCGGGGCGAGGCAAAGGCGCGTCGGAGCGAGCCGGCATCGTCGCCTGCCAGGCCGGCGGGCGGACCTAGAAAGCCTCGCCGCTGACGCCGCGTCCGTCGGGTCCCAGCAGCCACAGCAGGCGCGCCAGGCGGGTCTGCGGCAGGGCGATGTCCTGGATCACCTCGGCGGCATAACCGCGTGCACGCAGGGCGGTGCGCATCGGGCCGGGGTCGACGCTGTTGAAGCGCAGATTCTTTTCGTGCTTGAGTTCGAGCGCGAAGCTGCCGATCAGCGCATCCGCGGCGCGCTTGGAGATTCCGTAGATGCCGTTGAAGGCCCTGAGCCTGCGGCCGGCTTCGTCGGCGATCTGGATCACCGAGGCGTCCTGCGACTTGCGCAGCAGTGGCAGGCACAGGCGGGTCAGGGTGTAGGGCGCGGTGAGGTTGACCTGCAGGCCATCCAGCCATTCACGCGGTTCCAGGTCTTCGAGCCGCGTAAAGCCCTTGAAATGCGCCGCGGCATGGACCATCCCGTCGAGGCGGCCAAAATTCTGCTCCAGGCTGGCGACCAGGGCTTCGTACTCGCCCCAGGTCGCGGTCATCAGGTTCATCGGCAGGATCGCCGGCTGCGTGGCGCCGGCCGCGACGATGCGGTCGTAGACCGTTTCCAGCTTGCTCACCGTGCGTCCGACCAGGATCACGCAGGCGCCCAGCCCGGCGCAGGCCTCGGCCAGCGCGCTGCCCAGGCCGCCGCCGGCACCGGTGATCAGGATCACGCGGTCCTGCAGCAGGTCGGGCGCGGGGGCGTAGGAAAAGTCGCTGTCCATGATCAGGGGTTCTCGGTTGGCGGCGGGCTCGGCGGGTTCATGGGTTCATGCGCTGTACGCCGACGTGGCCGCCGACGAGGCCGCAAGCAGGGCATGCAGGTCGGTCACGTGCGGGGCCACATGGTCGGCCTGCCAGTCGCGGATGGGTGTGGTGCCCAGGTAGCCCCAGCCGGCCGCGACCGAAGGCATCCCGGCGGCCCGCGCCGATTCGATGTCGCGCAGATCGTCGCCGACGTAGAGGCAGTCCGCGGCGCGCAGATGCAATTGCGAGGCGGCCAGCAGCAGCGGATCCGGCGCCGGCTTGGGCCGCGGCGCACTGTCGCCGCTGACGATGCAGGCGGCGCGCACATCCAGCCCCAGGGCTTTCATCAGGGGCAGGGTCAGCCAGCCCGGCTTGTTGGTGACCACGCCCCAGCGAATCGCGCGCAGGTCCAGAGCCAGCAGCAGTTCGGCGATGCCGGGAAACAGGTGCGAGTCGCGCGCCAGGTGAATCCGGTAATGGGCCAGGAAGCTGTCGCGGTGAGCGGCATAGTCGGTATGTTCCGGTGCCATGCCCAGCGCGATGCCGAGCAGGCCGCGCGCGCCGCTGGAGGCCGCGGCCCGATAGTCGGACAGCGGCAGCGGTCGCAGGCCGCATTCGCCGCGCACCAGGTTGGCGGCGTGTCCCAGATCCGGAGCGGTGTCGACCAGGGTGCCGTCCAGATCGAACAGCCAGGCCGAGGGCGAGGTGGCGTTCATGCCGGACGCCGGGCGTGCAGCAGGTAGTTCACGTCCAGGTCATCCGACAGGCTGGCCGAGCGCAGCAGCGGGTTGTAGCGCAGGCCGCGCAGTGCCAGCGTCTGCAGGCCGGCCGTCCGGCACCACTGCGACAGCTCCGATGGACGGATGAACTTGGCGTATTCGTGGGTGCCGCGCGGGATCAGTCCGGCGATGTATTCGGCGCCGACGATGGCCAGGGCAAAGCTCTTGGGATTGCGGTTGAGGGTGGAGAACACCACGTTGCCGCCGGGGCGCACCAACCGCGCGCATGCGGCGACCACGCTGGCCGGATCGGGCACGTGTTCGAGCATCTCCAGGCAGCACACCAAATCGTAGGCACCGGGCTGTTCGTCGGCCAGCGCCTCGGCGGCACCGCTGCGGTAGTCGATGGTCAGACCGCCGGCCTGTGCGTGATGGCGAGCCACCGCCAGTGCCTGCTCGGCCAGGTCCAGACCGGTGACCACGGCGCCGCGCGAGGCCAGGGCTTCGGACAGCAGTCCGCCGCCGCAGCCAACGTCCAGCGCCGTGCGGCCCTGCACGCTGCCGCCGCAGACCTGCTCGATGAAGCGCACGCGCGGCGGATTGAGCGCATGCAGCGGGCCCATCTCGCCGCGCGGGTCCCACCAGCTGGCGGCCAGGCGGTCGAAGTGGGCGATCTCGGCTGCGTCGATGTTGGACATGGCGATGGAAGGTGGACTCGGCTCGGGATTCAGGCGCGGATTCGGGTCTGCCATTCGGCGGCCCGCGCCAGCACCGCGGTCTGGTCCAGGCTCAGCAGCCGGCGATCACGCATCAGCTCGCGTCCGGCCACCCAGACATCGCTGACGTCGCCGCGCCCGGCGGCATAGACCAGGTGTGAAATCAGTTCGTAACACGGGCTCAGGTGCGGTGCGCCCAGTTCGACCGCGATGAAGTCGGCGGCCTTGCCCACCTGCAGCGATCCGATCTCGGCGTCCCAGCCCAGTGCCCGCGCACCGCCCAGGGTCGCGGCGTGCAGCGCCTGGGTTGCGTTCATGGCACGGGCGTCGCCAGCCACGCCCTTGGCCAGCAGGGCCGCGGTGCGCATCTCGCCCATCAGATCGAGGTCATTGTTGGAGGCGGCGCCGTCGGTGCCCAGGGCTACGTTGACGCCGGCGTCCAGCAGCCGCTGCACCGGACAGAAGCCGCTGGCGAGCTTGAGGTTGGACTCCGGGCAGTGCGCCACGTGAACGCCGAAGGTGGCGGCTTCGGCGATCTCGTTGTCGCTGAGCTGGGTCATGTGTACGGCGATGAAATCCGGCCCCAGCAGACCCAGGGACTTGAGCCGCGCCCAGGGCCGCTGGCCGCTGCGCGTCACCGCGTCGGCGACCTCGAAGGCGGTTTCATGCACGTGCATGTGGATGCCGATGCCAAGCTCGTCGGCGTAGGCGCGCACCTTGCGCAGCGGACCGTCACTGACCGTATAGGGCGCGTGCGGCGCGAAGAGCGTGCGCAGCAGCGGGTTGCCGCGCACCGAATCGTGTACCGCGATGCCCTTGGCGAAGTACTCGTCGGACGTGCCCGCCCACGCGGTGGGAAAATCGATGACGATCAGGTTGATCGCCGCGCGCATGCCGGCCGCCGAACACACCTCGGCGGTGGCGTCAGGGAAGAAATACATGTCCTGCAGACAGGTCACGCCGCCGCGGATCGATTCGGCGACTGCCAGCCCGACGCCGTCGACGCAGAACTCGCGCGACACGTGCCGCCCCTCGGCGGGCCAGATATGGTCCTGCAGCCAGTCCATCAGCGGCAGGTCATCGGCCAGGCCGCGCAGCAGGCTCATGGCGGCGTGGGTGTGGGTGTTGACCAGGCCCGGCAGCAGCACATGCTGCGCGCGCTCGCAGACCTGGCGCGGCGCATAGCGCCTCGCGGCCTCGGCGCTGGGCAGGATGCCGACGATGCGGCCGCCATCCACCGCCAGGGCGTGGTCGTGCAGCACCGCGCCGGCCGGTTCGACCGGCACGATGGCGGCCGCATTCACCAGCAGGTCGATGGCTTTTGGGTGGCCTTGTGCCTGTCCATGCACCAGGTCAGGCGCCAGGTCAGGCGCAGTCGGAGCGTCGGTCACGAATGCGGCTCGCGGTCGGTCGGTAGAATCGGTCGCATTCT
Organism: Panacagrimonas sp.; assembly: GCA_021773655.1. GTDB lineage: Bacteria > Pseudomonadota > Gammaproteobacteria > Nevskiales > Nevskiaceae > Panacagrimonas. Next base: position 829 of record JAJFJX010000339.1, on the reverse strand, counting down.
AACGGCAACGCCCAGGCCAACCCGACCCCATGAACGCTTCCGGCGCCAGCAGTACCAGCGGCATCCAGGCCATCGTCTGGACCGGGCAGCGTCTGCGCCTGCTCGACCAGCGCGAACTGCCATTGCGCGAGACCTGGGTCGAATGCCAGCGCGCGGCCGAAGTGGCCGAAGCCATCCATGCCATGGTCGTGCGCGGCGCGCCGGCCATCGGCATCGCCGCAGCCTACGGGCTGGTGCTGGACGCCCGGCTCGGCGCCGACCTCGACACTGCCGAGCGGGTGTTGGCCGCATCGCGACCGACCGCGGTGAATCTGCACTGGGCACTCCGGCGCATGCGCGCGGTCCCCGATGCCGACGCCGCCGGACTGCTGGCCGAGGCGCGACGCATTCATGACCAGGATCTGCAGCAGAACCTGCGCATGGGCGAATTCGGCGCCGCGCTGATCGCGCCAGGATCGCGGGTGCTGACCCATTGCAACACCGGCGCGCTGGCCACCGGCGGACACGGCACCGCGCTGGGCGTGATCCGCAGTGCCTGGACCGCAGGCCGGTTGACGCAGGTCTTTCACACCGAGACGCGGCCCTGGCTGCAGGGTGCGCGCCTGACTGCCTGGGAGCTGATGCAGGAAGGGATTCCCGGCCGCCTGATCGCCGACGGCGCGGCCGCCCACCTGATGCGCAGCCAGAAGATCGACTGGGTGATCGTGGGCGCCGACCGCATTGCCGCCAACGGCGACACGGCCAACAAGATCGGCACCTATGCGCTGGCGATCGCGGCGCGCCACCACGGCGCGGGATTCATGGTGGTGGCGCCCAGCGGCACCTTCGA
>JAJFJX010000338.1 GCA_021773655.1 Panacagrimonas sp. | reverse complement strand
CCGCTGCCTCGGTGTGGGTGCACAGCGGACGTCCGATCCCGATGAGGTCGCAGGCGCCTTCGTCGAGCGCCGCCTGCATCCCGGCCCGGCTGCGAAAGCCGCCGGTGACCATCAGCGGCATCTTCGCCACCGCACGGATGTGCTCGGCATAGTCCAGGAAATAGGCCTCGCGCCGGCGCGTGCTTTCCCGCAGCGGCGTGGCGGTGGTGGCCTCACCCGCATGACCGAGCAGCACCGGCTGCTCGTAGTTGCCGCCGGAGACTTCCAGCAGGTCCAGCGCCTCGTCGTTGAGCCACCGAACCACCTGCACGCACTCGTCGTTGGAGAAGCCGTTCTTGCGAAAGTCGTCGGAATTGAGCTTGATCGCCACCGGAAAATCGCTGCCGACCGCCTTGCGCACGGCGCGCACGGTCTGGATCAGCATGCGGGCGCGGTTTTCGAGCACACCACCCCAGGCGTCTTCGCGGCGGTTGGTCACCGGCGACAGGAAGGAACTGAGCAGATACCCGTGGGCGGCGTGGATCTGCACGCCGGTGAAACCGGTGTCCCGGGCGATGACCGCGGCACCGGCAAAGCGCCGGATCAGGTCGAGGATCTCGTCCTCGGTCAGTGCCCGCGGTCTGGCGAAGTTGCCGAGCAGGCCGAGCTGCTCGGCCGACGGTGCCAGTGGACGGGTGGTGACGTAGCGGGGCGACTGGCGTCCGGCGTGGCTGATCTGCATCCACAGATGGTTGCCGCCGATAGTGCCCGCGCGTGCCCAGCGCGACAGCCGCGCCCGCGCCTCGCCGTCGTGTGTCGATGGGTCGCTCAGGTCGATGGCGACGTTGCCGGGCCGCTCCAGCACATGCCGGTCGATCTGCACGTTGCCGGTCAGCAGCAGCCCGGCGCCGCCCTCGCTCCAGCGCCGGTATAGCGTCTCGTGTCGAGAAGTGGCGCGCAGGCGATCATCGGCGACGCCCTCGGTCAGGGCCGCCTTGCACAGTCGGTTGGGCAGCACCGCGCCGCAGGGCAGCGACAGGGTGTGGTTGAGCAGCGAATCGGCGGACATCGGGTCAAACGCAATGGGAGCCGGACGATTGTGCCGCAGTCGCTCCGTCCCCGACATGCTGATAGGGTCCCGGAACCGTGCTGCGGCGACGAACGACCACCGGGGGCGCAATGGGTAGCCGGATTCTCAACCAGCCGAATGCGCGGCCGGAGTATCCGTCCGGGCTGTGGGCGGCCGAGGACGCTCTCCTCAAGGCGCGACGCAGCGCCGCATCGATTGCTGCCGATACACCCGAGATCGGCGTTTCACTGTCCGGCGGCGGCCTGCGCAGCGCCACGTTCTGCCTGGGCGCGCTGCAGGGGCTGGCGCGGCTGGGCCTGCTCAGGCGCATCGATTATCTGTCCACGGTGTCCGGCGGCAGCTACACCGGCCTGTTCCTGAGCGCAATGTTCTGCCGCGGGTTGTATCCGGCGCAGCAGACCCCGGAGGCGGTCGAAGGCCTGCTGCGCGAAGAACGCCATGCGGGGCAGAGGGTGTGGCCGGTGAACTGGCTGCGTCAGAACGGTCGCTTCCTGGCTCCCAGGGGCAGCACCGACGTGTTCCGTTTCTTTGCCATCGCCGCGCGCAACTGGGTGACCTGGCAGGTGGTGATCCTGTCGGTGCTGGTGAGCCTGGCGACCCTGCTGGCGATGGGCGGCCAAATGCTCGGCGTTGTGTACGCATCGCTCGATCTGCCGGTGCCGAAGCCGGCCTCCGGCCTGAGTCCCTGGATTCCGGCGGCGTTGCTGTCGGCCGCCGTCGCCGTGCTGCTGGGCGCGCTGTACTGGCCGCTGGACCTGTATCGCCTGATCAGCAGTCACCAGAGCGCCGTGCTGTGGGCCCGAAGCTGGCGGACCCGGCTGACCTCGTGGCTGGCCGGCGCGGCGCGACTGACCCTGATTCTGGCCGGTGGGTGCCTGATCGACTCGGTCGCGCGCACCTGTTATCTGGCGCGGGTTCACGACCAGCCCTGGGGCCAGACACCTTTGATTGCCGCCGTGCTGGCCATTGCAGGCACCCCCGCATTGCGCTGGCTGCTGGCGAGTGATCGTGTCACCGCGTGGTTGGGTCAAGCCTGGAACGCGGCGCCCAAGCTGCTGCTGCTGTGGCCACTGGCCCTGTTGCTGTGGACCCTCGTGCTGGTGGCGGCCGACTGGCTGGGCCTGTGGTTGCTGTATGGCAAGCACGGGCTTCCGGGCACGCCCGCCGATGTCGGCGTCTTCGGCGCGCTTTTCGAAACTGTCCGCGGCTGGCCCTGGGCGCTGCCGGGGGTGCTGCTGGCCGTGCAACTGCTGCTGATGCGCTACGTCTACTTCCTGAATCGCTCCTCGCATCACGCGGTCTATGCAGAGCGACTGACCCGCTGTTTCGGCGGCGCCTCAAATGTCGAACGCCAGCGGCGGGGCGCCGCCTCCATCACCGAACCCATGCGCGATGATGACCTCGACCTCGCCGCCTGGTGCGCCGCGCCGGTGCACGGAGCCCCGCTGCACCTGATCAACTCGACGCTCAGCGAAACCGAAACCGACTTCGCCCAGACCCTGCTGCGTGACCGCAACGGGATCGGCCTGGCCCTGGGGCCGGCGGGGGTCTCGGCCGGGGTGTCTCACCATGCGCTGCACGTGCAGACCACGCCGTCGTGGATGCTGGCGCCGGTGGCCCGGGCCGGCGACGTGTTCCGCATGTTCGGCGATCAGGGCTTCACCGCCGAGAAGCTCGGGATGGGGTACTGGACAGGCATCTCCGGCGCTGCCCTGGCCACCGGACTGGGTTCCTACGGCGGCAGGGCACAGAGCCTGCTGCTGAGCTTTGCCAACCTGCGGCTGGGCTACTGGTGGAAGTCCGGCTGCATCGGCCGCCTGACCGGCACTGGCACGCGCGGCACGGGCGGGTGGCGGCACCATCGGCCGATGCAGAGTTATCTGTTCGACGAGATTCTCGGCCGATTCCGGGGCCCCCACGTCGGCCGCTGGTATCTGACCGACGGCGGCCACTTCGAAAACACCGGCGCCCTGGAGCTGCTGCGGCGGCGCCTGCCCTACATCGTGGTGATCGACACCGAAGCCAGCCCCGATTCACCGACCGCCAACCTTGCGGCGCTGGTGCTCAAGGCGCGCCAGGACTACCGCGCCGAAATCGAGTTCGATACGGGCGCCGTGCCGTCGCCGGTGGGGTCACTGGCCGACCTGTCCGCCGATGAGCAGGGCTGCGCGCGGCGCAGCATCGCCACCGCATGCGTGCGCTACGCCGACGACCCGCACACGACATCGCGGCTGATCTACCTGCGGCCACTGCTGGCGGCCGACGATCCGGCGGACCTGCACGCCTACCGCCGGCGGCACCCGGCCTTTCCCTACCAGTCCACCGGCGATCAGTTCTTCGACGAAGCCCAGTGGGAGGCCTACCGCAAGCTCGGCGAGCGTGTCGCGCTGCGTGCCTTCACCGGCTGTGACGCAGCCGCCGCCGAGCCCTTCGCGCGCCTGTTCGGCCCCTACACCTGAAGCGGGCGCAGCCCGTTCAGCGCTGGCACACCGCGCAGTAGCAACTCGAGCGCTGTCCGATCACCAGGCGTCTGACCGGCGTGCCGCAGCGTCGGCAGGGCAGGTTCTCGCGGCCGTAGACGTACAGGTCCTGCTGAAAATAGCCGGCTGCACCGTCGGCGCCGGCGAAGTCGCGCAGGGTTGTGCCGCCCTGCGCGATGGCTTCCGACAGCACCACGCGGATCGCCTCGGCCAGGCGCCGGTATTCGGGACGCGTGACGCGGCCGGCAGCACGTGTCGGCCGGATGCCGGCATGGAACAGGGCTTCAGCGGCGTAGATGTTGCCGGCGCCGACCACGATGGCGCCGTCCATGATGAAGTTCTTGACCGCGCCCCGGCGCCCGCGCGAACGCAAATGGAGGTAATCGCCATCGAAGCGGGGATCGAAGGGTTCTGGACCGAGATCGCGCAGCAGCACGTGCGGCGGTGTCCCGGCTGGCCACAGCAGCACGGCGCCGAAGCGGCGCGGATCGTGGAAGCGCAGCAACTGCCCGCTGTCGAGTTCGAGATCGACATGATCGTGCTTCACCGTCGGCGTGAGCCGGTCCAGCACCCACAGACGGCCCGACATGCCCAGGTGCAGCAACAGGCGGTCGCCATTGTCCAGCAGCAGCAGCAGGTATTTGGCACGTCGTTGCACCTGATCGATGCGCCGTCCCTGCAGGCGCGCTTCGAGATCGTCCGGAATCGGCCAGCGCAGGCGCCGATCACGCACCTGCACGGCTGTCAGGCGACGGCCGACGACATGCGGCTCGATGCCACGGCGGACGGTTTCGACTTCGGGGAGTTCGGGCATTGCGCATGCTCGGCGGCCGGCGCTGGCGCGTCCAGTGTCCTGCCAATGCTTTGTGAATCGTCCTTCGACATCGGTAACCGGGCGCCGGATTTCTGATCGAACGGAACCGCCCGGGACCGTTCGCTGCCCCCACAAAAAACCCCCGGCGGAGCCGGGGGTTCTTTACTGCGGTACGACTGGAGTCGCGTTCTCTCAGGGCTGCTCGGTCACCAGCAGAGACGGGCCGGACACCGAGGCCATGCCGCTGGGCAGGACCTGTTCGCCGGTGTCGTCACCGGTGGCGTCGATGGCGGTCAGCTGGAACTGGTAGGACTGAGTGCCAGCTCCCCCCGGACCGGCCGGGCCCTGCGGTCCTTGCGGACCCTGCGGCCCAGTCGGGCCCTGCGGTCCCGTTGGTCCTTGCGGGCCTGCGGGGCCTTGCGGTCCCGGTTCACCCGGAGGGCCGGCAGGCCCCGGGGGACCCTGGGCGCCGTCGTCACCATTGCAGCCGGCCAGGCCCAGGCTCAGCACTGCTGCGGCCATGACCATCATGAACCGCTGGCGCGAACTCAGTCCGCCGATCATGCCGAGCAGTATCAGGCCGCCACCTCCGGCTGCCAGCAGGCTGGCGCCGGGCGACATCAGGCTCGATGGTGCAGCGTCGAGTGCCGCCAGATCGGCCGCGAAGTCCACCGAGAGGATGTAGCTGCGCGTCTGCCCGACAGCAAAGTTCACCGGTGCGCTGAACGTCACCGTGAAGGTGCCGCCCAGGCCCTTGCCGGCGCCGTCGAGGGTCACGTTGGAACCGGCCACGGCCATCTCGCCGGCGTCGATCGAGCCATTACCGTTGGCGTCCAGCACCAGCTGTGCACCGAATACGTCGGCGCCAAAGTCGCCGCTGCCGCTCAGGGTGCCGCTGAAGCCGTTCAGCGTGATGGCCTCGCCGGCGCTGTTGGTCAGCGAAAACGCCAGCGCCTCGACGTCCTGGTCACCAGCATTGACATTGATCAGCACGCCGGCGTCGCCGTTGCCGACCAGCGCGACCATCGGCCGTCCCGCAAACTCGAACGCCCCGATATCGCAGTCCATGCTGCCGTCGGCATCGCCGTCGACCGGACGCGGTTGGCCGCGCTGGTCGAGGCTGTTGATCGGCGCCGCCGCACAGGCCGCGTTATCACCCGCATCGACTGCCGCACTGCCGGCCGACAGCGCCAGGGTCAGCGTCGGTCCGCCGTTGTCGGCCAGCGCCATGGCCAGCCCGGCATCGCCGACCACCAGGTTGTCGTCGCCAGCGGTGATGACGCCGGACAGCTGCGCGTCGGTGGCAGCGCTGTTCTGCGCGATGATGGTGTTGGTGGCGTTGAATACGGCAGTCGCGTCTGCAAGCTGCACGCCGCCGCCGGCGGTGGTCGCCGCGTTGCCGGCGATGGTGACGTTGGTGGCGTTGACCGTCGAAGCCGGACGCAGAAACACGCCGCCGCCGCCGGTCACGTTGGTGATGTTTCCGAATACGGTCGAATTGGCCAGGTTCAGCGTAGAGCCGCCGAACACCCACAGGCCGCCGCCCTCGTTCTGCGCCTCGTTGTTGGAGACCGTGGAGTTCAGCATCGTCATGGCGGTCTGCCCGCCGGTGATATGCACGCCGCCGCCGTTGCCCGGCGTGTTGCCGGTGAGGTTGCTGTCCATGGTCACGGTGTCGAGGCTGACCACGGTGGCCGCGCCGCTGGACACGTCCTCGTAGGCGCCGCCGGCACGCGAGGCGGTATTGTTGCTGATGGCGCTGTCGGTGATCGTCACCACGGGGCCGTTGAGGTTCATCACGCCGCCGCCAGAACCGGAGTCGCCATTGGCTGCGTTGTTGTTGATGGTGGCGCCTTCAACGATCAGAGTTCCGCCATTGTTGAAGATGCCGCCGCCTCCATCGTCCGCAGCATCACCGCTGGCGACGTTGTTGGAGATCACGGTGCCGCCCAAGTCACTGGCTTGCACGGTCATGGTGCCGCTGGCATTCCACAAGCCGCCGCCTTCCTGGGCCGCGGCGTTGCCGTCGATCAAACCGCCGTTGACGGTGACCGTGCCGCCGGGGCCGGTGATGTGCAGGCCGCCACCGTTGCCGGGTGCCGCCACTGCGCCGGTACCGACGCCGGTGCCGTTGTTCTGCAAGGTGACGTCGGTGAGCGTGGTATCGCCCACCAGTGCCTCGATGCCGCCGCCGGCGCGGTTGGAGATGTTGTTGGCGATCATGGTGCCGGTGACGTCCAGCGTGGCCCCGTTGTTGAAGATGCCGCCCCCCGAACCCGAGGTGCCCAGCGCCGCGTTGGCGGTGACTGCGCCGCCCACGACGATCAAGGTGCCGCCGTTGTTGAACAGTCCGCCGCCGCCGTCATCGGCGGCATTGCCGTTGGCCGCGTTGCTGGCCACCACGGTGTCGGTCACCGTCATGGTGCCGCTGCCGTTCCACAGGCCGCCGCCTTCGGTGTCCGCCACGTTGTTGCGCACGGTGGAGCCGGTGATGGTGGCGCTGCCGTTGCCCGTGATGTGCATGCCGCCGCCGTTGCCGCCGGCGCCGCCGCCGGTGGTGTTGGCGAAGTTGCCGTCGTCCGGCGTGTCGCCGCCGAGGGTGACGTTGATCAGCGTGGTGGTGGATCCGGCGCGGGCCTCGATGCCGCCGCCGGCACGGGCGGCGAAATTGTTGCGAAGAATGACGTCGGTGGCTTCGAGGGTGGTGCCTTCGTTCATGAAGATGCCGCCGCCGGAGGCGACGGTGCCCGCCACGGGACCGTTGTCATCGAACACGCCGGCGTCATTGCCGTCGATGAGCGTGCCGGTGATCACCACCGAGCCGCCGGACACCTCGCTGAAGATGCCGCCGCCGCCCTGGGCGGTGTTGTCGCCGGCATCGGCACTGCCGCCGATGGCGGTGTTGCCGGAGATCTCCCCGCCGGTGATGGTCATGACGCCGCCGCCGTTCCACAGCGCGCCGCCTTCCACCGCGGTATTTCCGCTGAATTCGCCGTTGGTGATGGAGATGTTGCTGGCGCCGCTGATGTGGATGGCGCCGCCGTTGCCAGGCACGCTGTTGGCCACCGCCGCAACGGCCACGTCGTTGTTG
>JAJFJX010000337.1 GCA_021773655.1 Panacagrimonas sp. | reverse complement strand
CAGCGCGTGCTCGGATGAACAACCCGGTGCTTCAACCTGCGTTTCATCAGGTCGGCGCTGGCCGACCCGCGGCGGGTGCGCGATGAGCCTGGATCTGGCCCGTTTCCACAAGACGTTCTTCGAGGGTGAGCCGCCGCGTTTTGCGAGCCTGTCTCGCTGCGGCGGCGAACGCCTGGTTGCCGAGGGCAACCGGGCCGGGCTTTCCGAGAATGAGGTTGAATCGAGGAGCACGCCGTGAGCCTGGATCTGGCCCGTTTTCACAAGACGTTCTTCGAGGAAAGCTTCGAGAATCTGGAGACGATGGAGCAGGCGCTGCTGTGCCTGGATATCGCCGCCGTCGACGCCGAAGTCATCAACACGATCTTCCGCGCGGCGCATTCGATCAAGGGCGGCGCGGCGACCTTCGGCTTTGCCGCGGTGGCCTCGTTCACCCACCACGCCGAGACCCTGCTCGACCAGATGCGTTCCGGGGCGCGACCGCTGGCGCAGGCCGACATCGACCTGCTGCTGCGCGCCGGCGATTGCATGCGCAATCTGCTGGTGGCCGCACGCGACGGCGCCGAGGCCGACGTCCGCCAGGTTGCCGAGGTGCAGGCCGAACTCGAGCGCACGCTTTTGACACCGTCGCCGGGCGCACCGGCGGGCGCGCCGCCGGCGGCCGATGGCGTGGCCGTTGCAGCGCCGGCCGGCAATGGCTGGCGGATCCGCTTTGCTCCGCATCCCGACCTGTTCGCCAGTGGCAACGATCCGGTGCGCATCCTGCGCGCGGTGGCCGATCTCGGAGCGCTGCGTGCCACCCCGGAACTGCCGGCCGATCTGAGGCTGCTGGATGCAGACCCCGAAACCTGCCATCTGTCGTGGTCGCTGCACCTGCAGGGCGCGGTCGAACGCGACGCGGTCCAGGACTGCTTCGCCTGGGTCGAGGACGAGTGCGAACTGCTGATCCAACCGCTGCCCGCGGGCATGCCGATGGCCGCCGTCGCCGACCCGGTGTCCGCGGCCCAGCCGTTGCCGGCTGCCGCGTCGAACCCGACGCGGGTCGAGGTTGCCGCGCGCGCCACCCGGCCGGCCAACGACGGTGCCTCGATCCGGGTCGGGACCGAGAAGATCGACGCGCTGATCAACCTGGTCGGTGAACTGGTGATCACGCAGGCCATGCTGACCCAGCAGGCCGCCGGTCTGGACCCGGTGCAGAACGAAAAACTGCTCAGCGGTCTGGGCCAGCTCGACCGCAACACCCGCATGCTGCAGGAGGCGGTGATGGCCACGCGCATGCTGCCGATGGAGGCGGTGTTCTCGCGTTTTCCGCGCCTGGTGCGTGACCTGGCGGCCAAGCTCGGCAAGCAGGTGCGCCTGGTGACCGTCGGCGAGCAGACAGAACTCGACAAGAGCGTGATCGAGAAGATCACCGATCCGCTCAATCACCTGGTGCGCAACAGTCTGGATCACGGCCTGGAAGGACCCGAGGAACGCAGCGGTGCCGGCAAGGACGCCACCGGCACCATCACCCTCAAGGCCTCGCACCAGGGCGGCCACATCGTCATCGAGGTCCTCGACGACGGCCGCGGACTGGACCGCCGCAAGATCCTCGACAAGGCGCAGGAAAAAGGCATCGCCTGCGGCGATTCGATGAGTGACGCCGATGTCTACCAGCTCATCTTCGCCCCCGGCTTTTCCACCGCCGCGCAGGTCACCGACGTCTCGGGCCGCGGCGTCGGCATGGATGTGGTGAAGAAGAACATCGTGGCACTGGGCGGCACCGTGGAGCTGTCCTCCACCGCGGGTCGCGGCGCCCAGGTGCTGATCCGCCTGCCGCTGACGCTGGCGATCCTCGACGGCATGTCGGTCGGGGTGGAGGACCAGACTTTCATCCTGCCGCTGTCGTCGGTGGTCGAATCGCTGCAGCCGCTGGCCGAGCAGGTCAAGCCGGTCGCCGACGCCGGAAAGGTGGTGCGCGTGCGCAACGAATATCTGCCGCTGGTGGATCTGCGCGACTGGTTCGGCCTGCCCGGCGCGCGGCGCCTGCCGCAGCAGGCGATCGCGGTCATCGTCGAATCCGAGGGCCGCAAGGTGGCCCTGCAGATCGACGAGCTGGTCGGCCAGCAGCAAGTCGTCATCAAGAGCCTGGAAGCCAACTACCGGCGCGTTCGCGGCGTCTCCGGCGCCACCATCCTGGGCGATGGCCGGGTGTCCCTGATCCTGGACGTCGCGGCCGTGGTACGGCTGTCGACACAGGCCGCGGCAGCCTGAAACACGCGATACACGGCCAATCCATTTGCATCGGAATCATCGAGAACCAGCCATGAGCACATCCGCCAACGACATTACGCCGGTCAACGCACAGATCGCCGCCGGCATGCCCAACGAGTTCCTCACTTTCACGCTCGGCGCCGAGGAATACGGCGTCGATATCCTCAAGGTGCAGGAGATCCGCGGCTACGACACCGTGACCCGGATTCCGGATGCGCCGGACTTCATCAAGGGCGTGATCAACCTGCGCGGCACCATCGTGCCGGTGGTGGACATGCGCCTGAAATTCAAGCTCGGCAAGGCCGAGTACAACGAATTCACGGTGATGATCATCCTCAACATCGCGCGTCGCGTGGTGGGCATGGTGGTCGATGGCGTCTCCGACGTCATGCAGCTCACCGCCGAGCAGATTCGTCCCGCGCCGGAATTCGGCGGCGTCGTCAACACCCGGTTCATCACCGGGCTGGGCGCGCTGGACAAGCGAATGCTGATTCTCGTCGACATCGAAAAGCTCATGTCCGGTCCGGACATGGCGCTGATGGATGCCGCGTCCCAGTCCCTGCAGTAAGTCCCTTGTCCCGGAGATCCCCATGAATCTCGACACGATGTCGATCGACGCCAGGCTGCGCAATGCCGCGGCCCTGCTGATGAGCCTGCCGGCCACGGTGGCCGTCGCCTGCTTCGCCCACGGTCACGGCGCGCTCGGCCTTTCGGCCCTGCTGGGAGTGCTCGCCGCGAGCATCGCCGCCGGCGGACTGGGCGCCTGCCTGCTGCTGAGCCTGCTGCGCACGCCGAAAGCCAGAAACGTATCCGCGGGGACCGCACAGGTCCGCGCCTCCATCGCCTCCTGAACGATCCAGACCGCCATGAAAGTCAAAACTGCCGCCCCCTCGGCCAAGCCCGCCAAGCCCTCCAAGCCCTCCAAGCCCTCCAGCGCCGCCCGGCGCTCTAAGCCTGCCAAGCCCGCAAAGGCCGCCAGTGCGGCCAAACCCGCCAGAGCGGCCAAGCCGGTCGGCCTGGTGAACCGTGCCAAGGTCCCGACCGCCCTGGCCACCAAGGACAGCGCCGCAGCGCTGGAACGCGCCAACCTCGAAGGCCAGATCGCGGCCATCCACAAGGCGCAGGCGGTGATCGAGTTCACGCTGGACGGCAGGATCATCAGCGCCAACGACAACTTCCTGAACGCACTGGGCTACACGCTCGACGAGGTCCGCGGCCAGCATCACGGCATGTTCGTCGACCCGACGTATCGTTCGTCCAGCGAGTACCGCACGTTCTGGGAAAAGCTCGGCCGCGGCGAGTACGACTCAGGCCAGTACAAGCGCTACGGCAAGGGCGGCAAGGAGATCTGGATCCAGGCGTCCTACAACCCGATCTTCGACATGAACGGCAAGCCGTTCAAGGTGGTCAAGTACGCCACCGACGTCACCGAGCAGGTCAAGGCCAGCCGGACGCTGCAGACCGCGGTGGAGCAGACCCAGGGCGTGGTCGACGCTGCGCGTCAGGGTGACCTGGCGCACCGCATCCCGCTGGACGGCAAGCAGGGTTCCATCAAGTCACTGTGCGAAGGCGTCAACACGATGCTCGACGGCATCGCTGCGGCGCGAGAGGCCGAACGGGTCAAGGCCGCCGAGACGGCGCGCGTCAAGCAGGGCCTGGACGTGGTGGTCACCAACGTGATGATCGCGGACGCCGACCTCAACGTGGTCTACGTCAACGACTCGATCAAGCAGATGCTGAGCATTGCCGAGGCCGACATCCGCAAGGATGTGCCCAGCTTCAGCGCGGCCAAGGTGGTCGGCACCAACATCGACACCTTCCACAAGAATCCCTCGTACCAGCGCGGCATGCTGGCCAGGATGACCAGCACCCACAAGGCATCGCTCACGCTGGGCGGCCGCACGTTCTCGCTGATTCTCAACCCCATCAACGGCGACCAGGGTGAGCGCCTGGGCTACGTGGTGGAGTGGAAAGACATGACGGCGGAACTCGCGGCGGCCGCGCGCGAGGCCGAGCGCCAGGCGGTGGAACGCAAGCTGGCCGACGAGAACCTGCGCATCAAGAACGCGCTCGACAACGTCTCCGGCAACGTGATGATCGCCAACAATGATCGCGAGATCATCTACATGAATACCGCGGTCGGCGAGATGCTCACGCGCGCCGAAGGCGAGCTGCGCAAGGTGTTGCCGCACTTCGATGCGCGCAAGCTGCACGGCGCCAACATCGACCTGTTCCACAAGAACCCCTCGCATCAGCAGAGCATGCTGACGGCGCTGCGCAGCACTTACCGCACCGAGATCAAGGTCGGCACGCTCACTTTCGGTCTGATCGCCAGCCCCATCGTCAACGACAAGGGCGAACGCCTGGGCACGGTGGTGGAATGGCGCAACCGCACCGCGGAAGTCGCGGTGGAGAACGAGGTGTCGAGCATCGTGGGAGCTGCCGCCAACGGCGACTTCACGCGCCGCATCGGACTGGAC
>JAJFJX010000336.1 GCA_021773655.1 Panacagrimonas sp. | reverse complement strand
GAGGTCGGCGCTAAGACCGAATAAAATCAGCGATTTCGCGCACATCGTGAGAGAACTGCGTCAGTTTGGAAATTGCGCTAGGAGCTACGAGTCGCATCGTGGCGAGCCCGGTTAGTGCCAATAGCCACATGTGAGACTTGTGGCCGGTTATGGCGCCAGCAAAGTGGTCGCGGTGTAGAACATTGTCTGTATTGGGTCCCCACTGGCTGATGAGGCGGCCCGACATCCACCAGATGCCGAAGCTCACTTGAAGAGGGCGGGTGACAACATCGGTCCACGATCGAAATTCCCTTGGGATGACCGCGTGCAAGCAGACATAGACGTCAATGAGGTGGATGAGAGGGTCGGTTGCGGCCGGCCACTTCACCACGTTGACAAAATCACGCCTTCTCGTATTTCCACTCACAACAAGTGGTGGCGTGGAAATGTTCCCATCGTTGCGCCACCAGCCAAAGGCGCTGATGGCGGGAAGGGCCATGGCAGAGACTGCCAGCGTGCGTGTTTGCGAGCCACAAAACCCCCACACCAGCACGCCGCTGAAGGCGGCGTTCCGCATCAAATTTATACTTACATTTTTAGTCATTTGTTGCCGGTGGCCGGACTCGAACCGGCACCCTGTTGCCAGGAACAGATTTTGAGTCTGTCGCGTCTACCAATTTCACCACACCGGCGGCGATAATATTTTACGATGAACGGGGGTTTCTAGCCAGAAAAAAGCCCTAAAGGTGTGGCATCAACGATTGGGGTCACCTACGTGGGATCAATCTTCGTTTTAGAGGCATAGACGGCCGTGCCCGGGTGAGTGAGCCAGAGGAGGGCCGTGACGATAGCGGCGGAGAGGAGGCACCACATGCAGATGGCGCCGATGACGAAGGGCTCGAGGAAGGTGAGGTAGACGCTGAAGGAGAGGCTGATGAAGGTGAGAGTGGGGAGGAGCCAGTCGGCGGGAGAGGGGGTGCCGGGCGGTTTGGCGTTGCGCCAGTACCAAGTGGCGATGAGGGCAAGGTAGCCGATGGCGCCAAGGATGCCGATGGGAAAGAGGCCAAAGAGGAAGGCGTGCTCGGAATGTTGGACGGCGTCGCAGTTGCCGACAAAGCCGCAGATGGCGTCGGCGCCGGTGAGCTCAATGTAGCCGAGGTAGAGGGCGATGGAGAGGCCGACGGCGGAGAGGAAGGGAAAGAGGCGGGTGTAGGGCTTGCAGCGCCCCTGGGGGAAGCCGCGGCGGATCCACGCCCGGGTGAGGAGGGCGCCGCTGAGGAGCATGGCGAGGAGGAGCGCGATGGCGAGGGAGGAGCCGATGAGGTCGCTTCGTAGTTTGTCGGCAATGGAGAGGGAGGGGACCTTGCGGAGATCAGACTCGCGGTCGATCACGATGATGCCGGCATCTTTGTGCATGCGGTGGACGGAGTTGAGGTCGGTGGAGAGGCCTGGAATGTCGGCGAGCGTCGGCGCCTCGACGAGAAGGAGGGGGAGGCGCTGGGGGATTTCGGATGCGCCGATCAACACCTCGTTGCCAATGACAAGCGTGGGAACTCCCTGCTCTTCTTCGGGGATCTGCCAACGGTCAACCACCTCATAGAAGAGGGTGGCCCCCTCATCGGTGGAGACGTTGACGAGGAGGAACTCGAGCTCACCCGGATGGTCGCGGAGAAGGGGGCGGAGCTGATCCTCAATCACCTCGTGACAGTGGACGCAGTCAGGGCTGAAAAACATGACTGCGCGAGTAGGCGCAGCAGCAAGAGAGGTCGAGACAACCAGTACCAATAGGAGAAAGCGCATAGCTTTTTCTTAAATTATCTGATACAAGGCTGTCAATGGAGGATATCCAATGAAGACAGTGCTTTTGTTGCTCCTCATGTCCGCCTCTCTCTATGGGGCGGTGATTCGGGGAACGGTGATCGAGCTGGGGAGTCCCGATCAGGGAATCACGGTGCAGATTGGGCCGGGCGCTCAGCCGACGATTGGCGATCGGGTGCTGATTAGCCACCAGGGTGTTGGTGGAGAGGTTCCGTTGAGTGGCGAGTTTGAGGTGGTGGCGATCGATGATCAGCACATTCGGGTGAAGCCGGTGGCTGGGACTGGGGCGGAGAAGCCGAGCTTTGGCGATGTTGCTGTCATCCGGACGGTGACGAAAAGTGAACCTCGGACAGAGCTGCCGGTGCTGACGGAAGAAGAGCACAATGTGGAGCTGGCGGCAGACGATGGCAATGCGGAGTCGCAAAATCAGCTGGGCGAGATGTATCAGCAGGGCGATGGGGTGCCAAAAGACTTGGGGTTGGCTCGCGAGTGGTATTTGAAGGCGGCCGAGCAGGGGCTACCGGCAGCGATGAATAGTTTGGGCTGGCTCTACTTTCAAGGTTTAGGTGTCTCGCGCAATTATGATTCGGCGGTCGACTGGTTCACTCAAGGAGCGACTAGGGGAAATGCGCGTGCGCAGACGAATCTAGGGTGGATGTACCAGAATGGATTTGGGGTGCCCCGTGATTATGCGAGGGCGCGCGAGTGGTACATGGAGGGGGCTAATCAGGGGTTTCCGACGGCGATGAATAATCTGGGCTGGCTTTATCTGAATGGTCTAGGCGTGGAGAAAGACCGGGAGACGGCGCGGATGTGGTTTCGGCGGGCGGCAGAGGAAAAGGATGTGCGGGCGCAGACCAATCTTGGCTTCATGGAGGAGCAAGATGGGGACGCTACGCAGGCGGCTGCCTATTACAAGCTGGCGGCGGCGCAAGGGTTTGACTCGGCGCAGAACAATTTAGGGATTCTCTATCAAAATGGAGCGGGAGTGCCGCAGTCGCTCGCACAAGCCAAGCTCTACTACGAACAGGCGGCAGCTCAAGGACATGCGGGTGCTCAGACGAACTTGGGCTATCTCTATCAGAATGGTCTCGGGGTTCCCAAAGATGCTAGTAAGGCGGTGGAGTATTACGAGCTCGCTGCGAAGCAGAAGAATCCGGCAGCTCTGAACAACTTAGGCTGGCTCTACAGCAGTGGTGAGGGGGTGGAGCAGGACCATCAAAAAGCGGTCATTTACCTTAGCCAGGCAGCAGATCTTGGTGAGCCGACGGCGATGAACACTCTTGGTTATATCTATGAGAATGGTCGCGGTGCGGAGCAAAACTACGTCCGTGCAGCCGAGTACTACCGCCGCGCCGCTCTTCTGAATGACGCCGATGGCCTTTACAACATGGGGCGATTCAAGCAGCAGGGGCTAGGGATGGAGGCCGACAAGAACGAGGCGATCGACCTCTATAAGCAGGCGGCCGCTCAGGGGCATAAGCCAGCTAAGAAGCGTCTGCAAGAGTTGCAAGGCGAATGACCCCTTCAATTGGGGGGTGGTCGACGATGGTGACCAGCACAGGCTGCGCCCGCGTACCACGGAGCGCGTTGAGGCCGCGGAGGCTATCTTCAAAGCCAATCACCAGGTCTTTTGGGGCGGCGAGCCTTTCGATGGCGATTTGATAGCACTCAGGGTCGGGCTTGGGGTTTGAATAATCTTCGCGGGTGATCCACTCAGGGATGGTGTTGAGGATAGGCAGTTGCTTGCGGATGATCGCAAGGTGGTCGGCGGGGGAGTGGGTGACGACGGCGCGGGGTGCTCCCCGTTTAGCAAGTGTTGTCAGCAGTTTCTCAACGCCGGGCATCAACTCAACCGCCCCTTCGTGCAAGATCTCGACGTAGAGCTCCCGCTTCTCTGCGTAGCGATCGCTCCATGGTCCGGGAAGGTGGGAAGAGAGCGCTTCTTCTAGCCCGTTGCTACTCCCATGGGCTACCCGGCAGTACGCAGCAAAGTCCCACTCAAGAGTGTAGCCGTAGCGG
>JAJFJX010000335.1 GCA_021773655.1 Panacagrimonas sp. | reverse complement strand
TGTTGATGGCTGCGGTAGCTGCCGCAGCGAGCTCCTGATCCTCGGACTGCATGAGCTCGATGAGGATGGGGAGGGTTTCGGGTTTGGCGAGAGTGCCGAGGGAGTTGATGGCAGCGAGGCGAACGGCTTTGGTTGCGCCTTCCTGGGCTTGCTTGACCAGGGCTTCGGCTGCGGTTTCGCTGGTTAGGGTGGTGCCTGATTGCATGCGCTGCCAATGTGCCTTTTCCGAGTGGTAGTAGCGGATGGTTTCGAGGGCGGTCTTGGCTTGCTCATCCAAGTAAGGATCTCTGAGTGCCTCCACCAGAATCGGGACAGCTTTCAGGTCCAAGGATTCTTGGAGTGCAAGGATCACCTGCGCTCTAACTGGTACGACCGGGTCATCCATCAGAGGAATAATCCGATCCATGAGGGAATCTGGTTCGAGCTTCATGAGTGCACGAATCGTTGCTGTTCGTACTCCTGAGTGGCTGTGCTCCAAGAGCGGATAGAGACTCTCCGCATTTTCGGGAGATCCAAAAGCTGCTACCGCCGCCACCGCGGTCATCACCAGTTCACTGTCGGAATCCTTGAGGAGTGGGAGCACGGTCAGAACGACGCGCTCATTGGAAACATCGTTGGACTGAAGTACTCCAAAGGCCACGGATCGTATCTGCGCTTCTCTATGCGCGATGAGTGGCAATATGGACTCCTGGATCTGCTCATCACTCTCGGGGGTGAGGCCACGCACGCTTACCATGCTGACTACTCGACGGATCGCGTCGTCACCAGCTACGCCAAGGTATCTCAAGATCGGGACTGAAAGCTCAAGTGCGAGTGGATTGTTCCGGTCTCGATACATGTGATCTACGACGTCTCTCCATGCCTGTTTGTTGCCATCCTCGAGACAGGTGCCGAGAATCTGGCCCCACTGTGTGAGGTCATAACCTCCCCTCGGCACGCGATCAGCTGGTGTCAGGCGATGGCTAAACAACTGCCGCAGGACTCCGGGTTCGAGCCCTAGCCGATAGGTCTCGGCATAGAGAGGAATCGCTTGTTCATCCCCAACGTCAATTAGGAAGTTGATTGCCATCCTCCGCGACTCTGACAAGCATGCTTTACCTGTGACAAGTATGCGCATCGACTCGCGCAGCTGCTCGCTGTCGTCTTCGATACTCGGCTTCAATGCGCTGATGAAGCGCTCTTGGGATCCCCTTGGACCCTCTGGGATCAAATCCAGATGAAGCTCTGTCATGAACTGAATGGCTTCTGGCGACCCAATTGCAGCCACTACCTCCAGCGCAAGATGAAGGAATCCCCGGACATAGTTGTCAGACGGGTTGGTGATCTCGCCCCTGATCCAATCCCGAAGATCCGCAAAGGCTGCCCCGAGGTTTGCCTCGTCCAAGAACTCGATCACCTGTTGAGAGTACTGATATGGAAGTGAGCCTAGGTAGGGGATGAACTTGCTGACTGTTTCCGCAGTACAACATCTCTTCATCCACTTGGATTGGGGGAGATAGCCGAGTTCAGCAAGTTCCAAGACCTGCTCGAGTGTCCGCGCATCCCAATACTGGCTGGCGCTGCGGTAGAAGCCGTACAGGCTCTGCTGTGCAGGACTTAGCCCTCCCTCTGGATCCCATGGGGGTAGGGTCCGAGCAATGGTCACGACCTGGTCTAGATGCTCGTTCACACTCAATCGCGCCAGATTGAAGTACGCATGTGTGGGGCCGTGCTTGGCGCGAATTGGAAGCAGGAGACTGTCAAGATAGAGCTCGCGGCCGCGTGAACTGGCCATGACATCCTCATCCCCAAAGGTCTCCAGCACCTGACCGATAAAGTGCTCGCTCATATCGAGAGGAATGCCCTCGCACAATACAAGCAATCCAGCGAGCGCTCCCAAGTAGGCGTCATCGACCTCTTCGCTCGCATCCCGAATCCTGCGCCATGCCTGATTCCGAACGACCGCGGAGCTGTCCTCGAGAAGCGCCACCCTGACAGGAAAAGGGATAAGGGGTGCACCGCGAATGAGAGCTTCACGACGAACCTCCGGATCCGGATCGCGAACAAACTCCGCGAACTTCGGGTGCAATCTAGTGAGCTTGTACGCAGCTCGTATCACGGCTCTCTTCTTGAGGGCACCGTACTCTTCTTGCACATGCTCGAGCCAATCTCCGAGGCTATCTCCTCGAATCCGGAAGATCGTCCGTGATCCACGGGTCACGAAACCAAGATCAACCTCTTCAGCGTTTACTGCTCGCGTTAACAGAGGAAGACTACTCTCCCCGATCCACACTAGATCCGAACTGTACTCCTTGTCCGTGATGCGCAATTCAGCAATCAACTGCAGCACCTTGCCCTCGACGAAGCCCTTGGGCTGCTCAGTCTCCTGCGCGCTTACGAATCCGAGCGTCATTGAAGTCAACAGAACCACACCAATCTTCTTTCCCATCCTTCTCTCCAACATCACAACAAACTCTCCTCTTCTACTTCCCATTGATCTTGTTGACCGCCGCACTCGCAGCAGCAGCAAGCTCCTCATCCTCCGACTTCATGAGCTCGATGAGGAGGGGCAAGGTCTCGGGCTTG
>JAJFJX010000334.1 GCA_021773655.1 Panacagrimonas sp. | reverse complement strand
GGCGCGCTGCTCGAAGGCATGTACCCGGTGTCGATCCCGGTCGACGGCATGGCGCTCAACATCACCCTGGTGTCCTATGCCGAGCAGCTCAACTTCGGACTGATCGCCTGCCGCCGCTCGGTGCCGCACGTTCAGCGCATGCTCGGGCATCTGGAACGGGGGCTGGCCGAGCTGGAGCGCCTGTAGGGCTCTCGGCTCAGCGTTCCTTGCGGCAGTCAGACCCGCAAATGGCGAACGCGAAGGTTGCGCCTGATCTGGCGCGGCAGAGGGGATTTCGAGGCGCCCGACGGAGCCGTGCTCACGCCAGGAAAACCTTGAAATATCACCATTTTCCAACCATAGACCGAAGCGTGACGGCCGTCACAATCGCCCTGATTCGCGACGTTGCCGAACCTGACGCCGGACTCTAGTCTGGGCTCGATGGTGCAGGTTTTCTCCGCGATCACACGATGTTGCTGCAATGGCCGACATCCAGCTTGTGACGGCGAGAAAGGGACGACAGGACTTCCGACTGCGAATGACCGGCTGTCGTCTACCAGGACTGGCTGTTCGCATTTCCATGGAGGGTGGTTCCAATGAAAATTATCAAGATAGGGCTGTCTACGCCGTTGTTGACGTGTGCCGGGGCCTTGGCGCTGGCGCTGGGAATGAATTCCGGGGTTGCGCTGGCTGAAGGCGACGAAACCCTCGGAACGCCGGCGATCACGATCGCCCAGGGCACCGACTTCGTCAGTGAAGGCGTGAGCGTGCAGGATGGGCCGGCCGTCGTCGAACTCAATGTGCCGCCGGGTGCCAGCATCCAGCAGGTTCTGCTGTATTGGGGCGAGATTCGTGCGGGCGCTGCTGGAGCCAATGCGGACAAGCTCAAGGTGGACGGCACAACCATCCAGGGCGTGCCGATCGGCAACACCGACCGCTCGCACAATTTCCGCGCCGACATCACGGCGCAGGGTTTCGTGGCGCCCGGCAACAACATGATCGAACTGGCCAGCCTGCAAGCCGACGGCGGTGTCCAGGGCGCCGCCGTGCTGGTCATCTACAACGCGGGCAGCGTGGCAGGCAGCGGCAATCCGTTCGGCTATGGAGGCAGTGCGCTCGGTGCCAGGGCCAAGGTGGGCAGCATCACCACCAGCGTGGTCAGCGCCGGACCCTTGCCGGCATCCGGTGGCGTGGTTGAGCCCGACCCGGTCAATTCGACCCGGATCGGCAGCCTGGGCGCGGCGAGCACCGTAAGTGCCCGGACCGTGGGAACCGGCAGTCAGACCCGCTCGACCGCCGCGGTCGAAGATCTCGGAATTTCACTGGCGGGCGTGGGCATTGGCGCAAGCGCGATCAACAGCGAAGCCACGGCGACCTGCACGTCCGCTGGTGCTCGGGTCGGCGGCGGTTCGGTCTTTGCCGATCTCTCCGTTGCAGGGCTCCACCTGCCGATCTCGTTTCCTCCGAACACCGTAGTGCTCAACCTCGGTGTGATCCGGGTCGTTGCCAACCAGCAGTCTTCAAGCGGCAATGGAAATTCGAAGTCGATCACGGTGACCGGCCTGCGGGTGACCTCATCGCTGCCGCTGTTCAAGGGCACCGATGTGCAGATCGCTTCTGCCACCGCCTCCATCAGTTGCGAATCGGCCATCGCGTCGTCGCAGATCCGGATTCGCGATGGGTCGGACTTCGACTTCCGCAATTTTGCCGGTCCGCTCGCGTTCACCGTACTGCAGTCCTTCGATATCGCCCCGTCGGCGGTTGATCGCACGTACTCACCCACCTTCTTTGTCACTGACGGTGACAGGCTGCGCCCGGACGTCACCGAGTTCTACATCGATGACGTGCTGCAATTGACCGTCAACGATGAAATCAACGAGTCGGACGGGCACAGCACGGACGTCGACACATTCGGTCCGATCACGGTCCCCGCGGGCGCAACCCGCATCGGATTCAGGCCGACGTCCGCCATCAGCCCGGGATCCGAGGGCCTGCTTCCGGATTCGATGAACTGGGTTTTCGCCGCCTTCAAGCTCGATGGAATGCCGCCCCCCTCGCGCCTGTACAGTGGACGGGCCACTGTATTGAATGCGGCAGTGGCCGGATTGAGCAACGTGGCCGTCAGCGACACCGGAGAATTGCCGGCATTGGGTGGTGACTTGAGCGATGCGGTCGCCGATGTCGCAGTGCCCAGCCTTCTCGGCTCGATTACCGGCTCTGCCGCGACGGTGGGCGCAGGTGATCAGACGGATTCCAGTGCCAGCGTCGAACAACTCGATGTCACCGTGCTCGGAATCAGTGTTTCGGCCGACCTGATAGAGACTTCGGCATCGGCGGTCTGCACCGGAGCAGCGCCGTCGACTGCCGGCTCGACCAATTTCACCAATCTGGTGGTGAACGGGATTCCGATCAGCGTCGATCTTCCGACTGAGATCAGCCTGCCCCTGGGCGCTACGCTCTTCATCGATGAGCAGGTTGTGAGCGCAAGCGGCAACAGCGAATCGATCCAGGTCAATGCGTTGCGGCTCAACGTGCCGAATCCGGTGTCTGGCGAGCCTGACCTGGCCAACGTCGTCATCTCGGCTTCACGAGCCGGCATCACCTGCAACTAGGCTTCAAGGTCTGCACATGCGGCGGGGGTGTCGTCTGACGACACCCCCGCCTTTTTGTTTCTGTGCACCGGCAGGATCAGGTAGACGCGACAAAGAAGGCTCAATTCTCCATCCGCAGGATCGGCGCCGCCGCGACTTATACTGAGCGCCGTTTTCGTCTTCTTCGACGCATGTCCACGACCGCGGATTTCCCAGGCCTGGGCCGACGCACGCTCGAAATCGAGCGCGACGCGGTGGCGGCCCTGATCGAACGCATCGACGGTGCCTTTACGCTCGCCTGCGAGCGGATGCTGGCGTGCGAAGGCCGCGTGGTGGTCACCGGCATGGGCAAGTCCGGCCACATCGGCGGCAAGATCGCCGCCACACTGGCTTCCACCGGGACCCCGGCCTTCTTCCTGCATCCGGCGGAGGCCAGCCACGGTGACCTGGGCATGGTCACCCGCAAGGACCTGGTACTGGCGATCAGCTATTCGGGTGAAGCACCGGAGGTGCTGACGATTCTGCCGCTGTTCAAGCGCATGGCGGCGCCGGTGATTGCCATGACCGGTCGGCCGGCTTCCACCCTGGCGGTGACCGCCGACGTGCACCTGGATGTTTCGGTGGCCAAGGAGGCCTGTCCGCTGAATCTTGCGCCAACCGCCAGCACCACCGCCGCACTGGCGATGGGCGATGCGCTGGCGGTGGCGCTGCTCGAAGCGCGCGGATTCACGCCGGAGGATTTTGCGCTGTCGCATCCGGGCGGGTCGCTGGGCCGGCGCCTGCTGCTGAAGATCGCCGACGTCATGCGTAGCGGTGCGCAGTTGCCGATGGTTGGACCGGATACGCCACTGCTCGCAGCCTTGCTGGAAATGTCCGCCAAGGGGCTGGGCATGACCACGGTTGTAGATGCCCAGGGCATGGTGCTCGGAATCTATACCGACGGCGATCTGCGACGCAGCCTGGAGGATCCCGGCATCGACGTGCGCGCCACCACGGTAGATCAGGTCATGACCCGCGGCGGACGCAGCTGCCGAGCTGATCAGCTGGCCGCCGAGGCGGTGCGGATGATGGAGCAGTACAAGGTTTCGGCACTGCTGGTCAAGGATGCCGACGGGAGTTTGCAGGGCGTGGTGCACATGCACGACCTGCTGCGGGCAGGGGCGGTCTGATGGCCGTACTCGACGCCGCCGAGATCAATCGTCGCGCTGCCGGTGTGCGCTGTCTGTTCCTCGACATCGACGGCGTGATGACCGACGGCAAGCTGTACCTGACACCCGATGGCGAGGAGCTCAAGGCCGTCAACGTGCGCGATGGCTGGGGCATGAAGGCGCTGCTGCGTCACGGTGTGGAGGTGGCGGTGATCTCCGGGCGCCCATCACCGGCCATGCAAAAGCGCCTGCAGTGGCTGGGCCTGCGCCATATCGCGCTGGATACCGAAGACAAGCTGCCGGCCTACCATCGCATGCGCGATGCGCTGGGCCTGCAGGACCTTCAGTGCGCCATGATCGGGGATGACGTTCCCGACCTTCCGCTGCTGCAACGGGTCGGCCTGGCGATGACGCCGGCCGATGCGCACCCGCGGGCACTGGCTGTTGCGCATCGGGTGAGCCAATGCCGCGGGGGTGACGGCGCTATCCGCGATGCCGCCGATCTGATCCTGGCAGCGCAGGGGCTGGCATGAGGCGGGGGATGCCGGTGCCCCTGCTGGTCATCGTCGGCGCGGTGCTGGCCTTTGCGCTGCTGCGCGAACCGGCGCCGGAGTCTGCGTCGCCGTCGATCAATGCCGAGGATCCGCGCTATGTGCTGCGCGGCACCGAGTGGCGCAGCTTTGATGCCGACGGCGAGGTGCGCTTCGAAGGGCGTGCGCGCCAGATCGAATACCACGACGACGAATCTGCCCGCATGCGCGACTTCCAGGTTCGCATCCCCGGGCGTGAGGGTCGCGCCTGGGTGGCCTGGGCGCCTCTGGGGCACCTGCCGGCCGGCGGCCGCGAGCGCCTGCACCTGAGCGGCGGCGTCGAAGGGCAGGGTAGCTGGCCCGATGGTCTGGCCCTGACCTTCAGCACCCCGGAACTGTGGGTGGACGCCGGCAACGAGTCGCTCGACACAACCGCCGAGGTGCAGGTCAACAGCGTTGGCCGCAGCGGGCGCAGTGTCGGCATGAAGGTCGATGGACCGGCACACAGTGTGCGCCTGCTGGCTGATGTGGAGATTCGCTATGTCCCGGGCTGAGGTGACACGTCGACGACATAGATACGGTCTGGCCTGTGTGCTTGGCCTGCTGGTGCTGGCGCCCCTGCAGGCCCAGGAGCGCGACACGGGCCGTGGGCTCGAATCCCTGCGGCCCACCGGGCCGGTGACCATCGAGGCCGACCAGGCCGAATGGGAAAAGGGCGGGGCGATGGTCTATTCCGGCAATGTGCGCCTGCTGTCGGGCGAGCTCGTGCTGCAGGGCGAACGCCTGCTCCTGCGCCAGTTCGATAACGGCGAGTTCGAGGCGCAGGTCGAAGGCGGACCGGCACTGCTCGACCATGCCGGACTGGCGCCGGAGCAGGGGCAGGCACGCCAGCCGGTGTCGGCGCGCGCGCGCGCGCTGACCTTCGATACCCGTATCGACATCGTGCAACTGACCGGAGACGCTCTACTGACGCGCGGCAGCGACCAGATCCGCGGCCAGAGCATCCGCTATGACGTCAGCAACCGCCGCATCCGTGCCCGTGGCGGTGAAGGGGGGCAGGTCCGCATCGTGATCCAGCCGCCGCCGCCGCGGGACGGTGAAAGGCGCTCGATCGACCTGCCCGTGCCCGGCAGCGGAGGCGACGGCGGCAATGCGGCGCCACGCCCATGAGCGACTCCCTGTTGTCGGCCAGTGGTCTGGTCAAACGTTATCGCAAGCGCACCGTGGTGCGGGACGTCAGCGTGCAGCTGCGTGCCGGCGAGATTGTCGGCCTGCTCGGACCCAACGGTGCTGGCAAGACCACGTCGTTCTACATGATCGTCGGGCTGGTCCCGGTCGATGGCGGCAAGATCGAGCTCGATGGTCGCGACGTGACCCGCCTGCCGATGCACGCCCGCGCCCGCCTGGGACTGGGCTATCTGCCGCAGGAAGCCTCGATCTTCCGCAAGCTCACCGTCACCCAGAACATCGACGCCATCCTGGAGCTGCGCGCGGACCTTGATCGCGCGGCCCGCCGCGCCGAGCGTGAGCGGCTGCTCGAAGACCTGCACATCAGCCACATTCGCGACGGCATTGGAGAGTCGCTCTCCGGCGGCGAGCGGCGGCGGGTGGAGATTGCCCGCTCGCTGGCGGCCAATCCACGCTTCGTGCTGCTCGACGAGCCCTTTGCCGGCGTCGACCCGATTGCGGTCGGCGACATCCAGACCATCGTCCACCATCTTCGTGACCGCGGAATCGGAGTCCTGATCACCGATCACAACGTGCGCGAGACTCTGGCGCTGTGCCAGCGGGCCTATATTCTTGCCGAAGGGCGGGTCATCGCCGAGGGCGAGCCCGAGGCCCTGCTGCAGGACGAGACGGTGCGCAAGGTCTACCTGGGCGCGCAGTTTCGCCTGTAGTTTCAACCCGCGCCGAAGATGGGCGGGCCTGGGGGGCGGGCCGGCGGCGAGTTCTCGCCAAAAAACAATGCAAAAGTCGTACCGACGTCGTATAGAATTGGGCGCATGTACAGCAATCGAAAGCCCGCCGCCGGCAGATGAAACAATCGCTCGCCTTGCGACAGGGCCTTGGTCTGACGATGACGCCTGCGCTGCAGCAGGCCATCCGGCTGCTGCAACTGTCCAGCCTGGACCTGCAGATGGAGATCCAGCAGGCGTTGGACTCCAACCTGATGCTCGAGCAGGATCAGGACGCGGTCGAATCGCCCACCGAGTCGATGGAAGCGCCGGAGGCTGCCCAGCCCGCTGCCGGCCCGGGTAGCGGGATCCTCGACGAGGTCCGTGCCGAGGACAATATCCCCGAAGAGATACCGGTCGACGCCGAGTGGGAAGACGTGTTCGACGATCTGCCCAGCAGCGGATCGTCCTCCACGGATGAGGACGGCCTTCACGATTTCCTGCAGGCCAACCTGCACACCGCGGCAAGCCTGCACGACCACCTGATCGGACAGGCGCGCATGGCGCCGCTCGGGGACGTGGAGTCGATGGTCGCCGCCTATCTGATCGACGCCATCAACGAAGACGGCTATCTGGAGGACTGGGACGGCATCTGCGAGCGTCTGGTGCAGGCTTCGGGGGTCGAGCCCTCGGTGGTCACGGCGGTGCTGGCGCGGGTGCAGGAGTTCGACCCACCCGGAGTGGCGGCGCGCGATCTGGCCGAATGCCTGACCTTGCAGGTGCGGCAGATGCCGCGCTCGCGAGCCGGTCGCTGGGCGGCGCTGGAGATCATCGAGTGCGGGCTGATTCATGTTGCGCGCCAAGACGAGGCCGCGATCATGCGCACTACCGGCCTGACGCCGGAGGACATCCGCCAGGGTCTGGAGCTGATCCGCACCCTGCAGCCGCATCCCGGCCGGCCGTTCCAGGCCCACGAGTCCGACTACCTGATGCCGGACGTGATCGTGACCAAGAAGAACGGCCGCTGGAAGGTTGCGCTTAATCCGGACCACGCCCCCAAACTGCGCAT
Organism: Panacagrimonas sp.; assembly: GCA_021773655.1. GTDB lineage: Bacteria > Pseudomonadota > Gammaproteobacteria > Nevskiales > Nevskiaceae > Panacagrimonas. Next base: position 10,502 of record JAJFJX010000334.1, on the reverse strand, counting down.
CAACGGCCGCTACCAGGGCTTCATCAAGCGCGCCGACCAGTCCAAGGACCAGCTCCAGCTCAAGCAGCACCTGCAGGAAGCGCGCTATTTCATCAACAGCCTGGAGTCCCGGAACGAAACCATCCTGCGTGTGTCGCAGTGCATAGTTGAAGAACAGCGGGCGTTTCTGGAATATGGGGAGGAGGCCATGCGGCCTCTGGTCCTGAGGGACGTCGCACAGACATTGGGGATTCACGAATCGACCGTGTCGCGAGCCACTGCGAACAAGTACATGCTGACCCCGCGGGGTCTGTACGAGCTCAAGTATTTTTTCTCCAGCCATGTCGCCACCACCCAGGGCGGCGTCGCCTCCGCCACTGCCATCCAGGCCATGATCAAGCGCATGATCGGCGCCGAGGATCCGGCGCGGCCCCTGTCGGACTCGACCCTGGCAGAACTCTTGCTAAAGGAAGGCATCCAGGTCGCGCGCCGCACAGTGGCCAAGTATCGCGAGGCCCTGCATATCCCCCCTTCGCACGAACGCAAGGCAGTGGCCTGAATGCATCTGCAACCAACAGTCGTACCGGTTTTTTCCGGGACCTGCCAAGGTCCCATGACAGGAGGTAGTAAGCGATGAATCTGAACATCTCCGGGCATCATCTCGATCTGACGCCGCCGCTGCGCGACTACGTGACGTCGAAAATCAGGCGAATCGAGCGTCACTTCGATCACCTGATCAACGCAGACGTCATCCTGTCGGTGGAAAAGCTGCGCCACAAGGCCGAGGCCACGGTGCACGCCAGTGGCGCCGACCTCCACGCCGAGGCGGTGGTCGAGGCCGACATGTACGCGGCCATCGACGCGCTGATCGACAAGCTCGACCGTCAGACCCGTCGCCACAAGGAAAAGCTGCGCAACCATCACGTCAAGGAAGCGGTCAAGCGAACCTTGCAGTAGGTTCACAGCGTCCGACCCGGACCCCGTCACTTCGGTGACGGGGTTTTTTGTTGGCAAACACCCCATAATTCGGCCCCGAAGCCCACCGCAACTATTGCCGAAGAAACCGGAGCGATTACCGATGAAGTTGACCGAGATTGTCAGTGCCGAACGTGTCGTCAGCGGCGCCGCCGTCCCCAGCAAGAAGAAAGCGCTCGAAGAGCTGTCCAACCTGCTCGCCAGTGGCGCTGCCGATCTCGGCAGCAACGAAGTGTTCAACAGCCTGACCGGCCGCGAGAAGCTGGGCAGCACCGGCCTGGGGCATGGTGTCGCCATCCCGCACGGACGCGTCGCCGGCATCGACAGCAGCGTGGGCGCCTTCATCCGTCTGCGTCACCCGGTGGACTACGACTCCCACGACGGCAATCCGGTCGACCTGATCTTCGGCCTGCTCGTGCCGCAGAACGCCAATGAGCAGCACCTCAAGCATCTGGCGGCGGTCGCCGAGATGTTTTCCGACGACGAATTCTGCGCCAGGCTGCGCGCCGCCGGTGACAACGCCGCTCTGTTCGATCTGCTGTCGGATTACGTCCCTGCAGGGCAGTGAGGCCGACCTGGGTCCACTGCGGCCAGCCCGATCCGGGTGGCGACATCTGGCGCTGATCGATCCTGGACCGAACCCCTCAACGTGCAGACACCCCTGGCCAACGATCTCGAACGCGTGACCCTGCACGGGGTGCTGATCGAGATTTTCGGCCTCGGCGTGCTGCTGGCCGGGCGCAGCGGCGTCGGCAAGAGCGAACTGGCACTGGAGATGCTGGCACGCGGTCATCGCCTGATTGCCGACGACGCCGCCGAGTTCGAACGGGCGCCGGACGGGCGCGTGGTGGGCCGCTGTCCGCCGGTGCTGTACGGCTTTCTCGAAGTGCGTGGCCTGGGAGTGCTGCACGTCGGACGCATGTTCGGTGAACCGGCGCTGCGGGCCTCAAAGGCGCTGGACCTGATCCTGCGCCTGCACGCGCCCGGCGACTACACCGATCCGCCGGACCGCCTGCACGGACGACGCACCGACACCCAGGTTTGCGGTACACCGATTCCCGAGATCTCGCTGCCGGTGCGGGCGGGCCAGAGCCTGGCCACGCTGGCCGAGGCGGCCTGCCGCGATCAGACGCTCAAGCGCGACGGTTACGACGCCGCAGAGGACTTCGTGTCGCGCCAGATGCAGTCGATCCGTGGTGTGGACGGGGTGGGCACATGATGCTGGTCATCGTCAGCGGCCTGTCCGGCGCCGGCAAGACGGTGGCGCTCAAGCAGTACGAGGATCTCGGCTACGTCTGCATCGACAACATCCCGCTGGCGCTGACCGGGCCGATGATCGCGCGCATGCTGGCACGCGACGATGCCACCCGGTACGAACGTCTGGCCATCGGCGTGGACGCCCGCGAACTGCCCGACGAGATCCGCCGCTTTCCGCAGCACCTGCAGCGTCTGCAACGCCGGGGCGTGGATGTGCGGGTGATCTTCCTGACCGCCTCCGACGAGGCAATCCTGCGCCGCTACGGCGACACCCGCAGGCCGCATCCACTGGTTGACGAACGCACCTCGCTGGTCGAGGCCATTGCGCGCGAACGCGAATTGCTGGCACCGATCGCCGACCTTGCCGACGAGCCGCTGGACACTTCGGCGATGAACCTGCACGAACTGCGCGATGCGATCCTCCAGCGCCTGCCGGAAGCCGCGCGCGGCAGGCTGTCGCTGCTGTTCCTGTCGTTCGGGTTCAAGAACGGCGTGCCCAATGGCTGCGACTACCTGTTTGATGTGCGCTGTCTGCCCAATCCGCACTGGAGCCCCGGCCTGCGGGCGCTGTCGGGGCGCGACGAGCCGGTGCAGCGCTGGCTGCAGGAGCGTGAACCGGTGCGACAGATGCTGAGCAGCATCGTCACCTTCCTGGAGCCCTGGCTGCCCGCGTTCCGCGCCCAGGACCGCGCCTATGTCACGATAGGCGTGGGTTGCACGGGCGGTCAGCACCGCAGTGTCTACCTGGTCGAAAAGCTGGCCGAACATTTCGGCCCGCACTTCGATCCGGTCATCGTCAAGCACAAAGAACTCGGATGAAACCAGGGATCGAGTCGCTATTGTCAGATCGCCATCGTCGCTGCTGCCCGCACGGCGCCGCAGGGTCCGGCCGCAGGGATTCGGACCGCTGCAATGGAGCGCGCGCATGAGCGTGGGCGTACTGATGGTGACCCACGGCAAGCTGGGACACTTTCTGCTTGACTGCATGCGCGACATGATCGGCCAGTTGCCGCTGGCCGCCGATGTGCTGGAGGTGCGGCGCGTGCAGAATCACGAGGTTCTCATCACCCAGGGCAGCAAGATGATCGACCGCCTGGACTCCGGTGCCGGCGTGCTGCTGCTGACCGACGCCTTCGGCTCGACGCCCAGCAACATCGCCAACAAGCTCTCTGCACTGCACGGCTCGCCGGTGGTCTCTGGCGTCAACCTGCCGATGCTGGTGCGGGTGTTCAATTATCCGCATGCAACGTTGCAGAAGATCGCCGTCATCGCCGTCGAAGGCGGCCAGCGCGGCATCATCCTGTGTCCAGGGCCGTGAACCGGAGTTGTCCTTCGGCGGCCGCACCGCACCGGCGTTGACCGTCGAACCCCACGAACGGGTCTTCGCCACCAGACCCGAAGCCCGATGTCCCGGAACCCTCCCAACAGCTGAACGTCAAGTCCATGGAACGCACCGTCGATATCGTCAACCGCCTCGGCCTGCATGCCCGCGCGGCCGCCAAGCTGGTCACCCTGGCCACCAAGTTCCAGGCCGAGATCCACGTGCGCAAGGACAGCCGCGAGGTCAGCGGCAAATCCATCATGGGCGTGATGATGCTGGCCGCCGCACAGGGCAGCCAGATCACCCTGATCGCAGAGGGGCAGGATGCCGCCCAGGCACTGGAGGAAATGGCCGAGCTGGTCGCCGACCGTTTCGGAGAGGAGGCGTGAAAGGCACCTGGCCCCACGCGCTTCAGATTGCGCGCAGGCCTGCCCCCGTCACCGGCGGTGACCGGCGACTGGCGACCCCCGGCTGACCTGCGCCCATGTCGCTCTGGCTCACCGGCATCGGCGTATCGCGCGGCATCGCCATCGCACGCGTGCAGAAGCTGCACGGCGGCGACCCTGAAGCAGTCGAGTACACGGTCGAGCCCGAGGCGCTGGACGAGGAGGTCGAACGGTTCGAACAGGCCCAGCAGCAGGCGCTGATCGAATTGCGCGAGATCCGTGATCGCATTCCGGTCGGCACTCCGGGAGACATCGCCGCCTTCATCGACACCCACCTGCTGATGATGGACGACCGCTCGCTCACCGATGCCACGGTCTCGACCATCCGTAACCAGGGCTGCAACGCCGAGGCCGCGCTGCGCCATTCGCGCGACGCGCTGATGGCGGTGTTCGAGCAGATGGAGGACCCCTACCTGCGGACGCGGCAGAACGACATCGAACATGTCGTCAGCCGCGTGCTGCGGGTGCTGGCCAAGGCCGAGCGTCGTCTGCCCGGAGACGACGGCACCCCGGCCGAACCGGCCATCATCGTGGCCGACGACATCACTCCGGCCGACATCATCCTGCTGTCGCAGCAGTCGGTTCAGGCGTTCGTCACCGAGTACGGCGGGCCGCTGTCGCACACGGCGATCCTGGCGCGCAGCCTGGGAATCCCGGCGGTGGTGGGCCTGCACAACGCGCGCAAGCTGCTGCGCGAGGGCGAGCCGGTCATCGTCGACGGCGAGAACGGTCACGTGCTGGCCGATCCCGACGACAAGGCGCTGGCGCATTATCGCCAGCGGCAGGCGCAACTGGCGCAGGACCGCCAGGTGCTGCAGTTGCTGCGCGACAAGCCCGCGATCTCGCGCGACGGCGTGGCGGTGCACCTGCAGGCCAACATCGAACTGCCAGAAGACGCCTCGGTGGCTGAGTCCAACGGTGCCGCCGGCGTTGGCCTGTACCGCACCGAATTCCTCTACATGAACCGCAAGGACCTGCCGACCGAGGAAGAACAGTACGCCGCCTATGCGCGCGTGGTGGGCGCGGTCAAGGGGCCGATCACCATCCGTACCCTGGACCTGGGTGCCGACAAGCAGGTCGACTCCGGCCAGCGCCACGGACCCACGCCCAACAATCCGGCGCTGGGCCTGCGCGCGATCCGGCTGTGCCTCAAGGAACCGGACCTGTTTCGCCTGCAGGTGCGCGCACTGCTGCGCGCCTCGGCACACGGCCAGGTCAGAATCATGCTGCCGATGATCAGCAGCATCACCGAGCTGCGTCAGGCACGGCAGATCGTGGCGGTGTGCCGCGAGGAGCTGAACCGCGAAGGTTGCGCGATGGCCGAGCACATCCCGGTCGGCATCATGATCGAGGTGCCGGCCGCCGCCATCGCCGCACCCCTGCTGGCGCGAGAAGCGGATTTCTTTTCCATCGGCACCAACGACCTGATCCAGTACACCCTGGCCATCGATCGAGTCGATGACGAGGTCAACTATCTCTACGACCCACTGCATCCGGCGGTGCTGCGGCTGATCCGCATGACCATCGAGGCCGGGCATCGCGCCGGCATCGAGGTGGCGATGTGCGGCGAGATGGCCGGCGATGTCCGCTACACCCGCCTGCTGCTGGGCCTGGGCCTGACCGAGTTCTCCATGCATCCGACCAGCGTGCTGGAGGTCAAGCGCGCGGTGCGCGACGCCCGCGTCGGTGAACTCAAGGCGCTGGTCGAACAGGTGCTGCAGGCCGAGGATCAGGAGTCGTTCGAGCGCGCTCTGGCGCAGTTGCAGCAGACCTGAGGGGTGTCGGCCACCGGGCCGACCAAGTTCGAATACGCGGAGCAGGCTCCCGATGTGTCGCCAGGAACTGCCCGGCGTGCGGGCAATGTGCGTTCATTGAATTTTCGCGGGAGCCGGTCGCGCGCCGTGACCCGCCGTCAGCGGCCGGGCGCCTTGTGAATCGTAGGAGATGGCTTCGGTATCGGTATCTACCCCCGATCATCGGCCCCGTCATCTGCCTGGTCCATAACTGGTCCATAAAACCAAAAAGCCCGGAAGGACCTTCCGGGCTGATTCATTGGATCAGGTGGCTCCGTGACCAGGACTCGAACCTGGGACCCAGTGATTAACAGTCAGGGTCCAGATAAATCAAAGTCGCAGAATTTCCTGAATACTCAAAAAAAGATGCTGTTAAGATAACCAAAGGTTACGGTCAATGACCTGAACTGACCTCAGATTTCGCCATTTTGGCCCTAATTCTGGCCCCGGTGTTCCGTCAGGTATTGGGATGGCTGCGATGTGCCGCCTACGCACAGGGGAAGTACGTTGTGCCCCCCACCCTGGAAATTATGGGAATCCGGAATTGAGTGTGTTTCCGGTCCCTGAACCGCCTCATGTCGTAATGGCGTAAAACCGGAATTTGTTGTGGGAGAAGAAGGCGTGAAACCCTCTGAAGCATTGGCCTCGAACCGCGCCGCGATCCGGCATGTGGTCGAGTCGCACCGCGCTCGGAATGCCCGGGTGTTCGGCTCCGTTCTGCGCGGCCAGGACACCGACAGCAGCGACCTCGATATCCTCATCGACCCGACGCCGGAAACGACGCTGTTCGACATTGGTGCAATTCGCCACGAACTCGGCAAGCTGCTCGGCGTTTCGGTAGACGTGCTGACACCCAACGCCCTGCCCGACAGCTTCCGGGCCTCGGTCCTCGCGGAGGCTCGCCCCATATGACCCGCGACCAGCAACGCCTTGCCGCCTATCTCGCGCACATCGCCGAGGCCATCGAGCGCATTGACCGCTACACCGAGGAAATGGACGAGGTGGCATTCCTGAACAACCAATTGGTGCAGGATGCTGTGATCCGCAACTTCGAGATCATCGGCGAGGCCAGCAACAACATTGAGAAGCACTGCCCCGAGTTCGCAGCGGCTCATCCGGAGCTGCCACTGTCGTTTGCCTATCAGATGCGCAATGCCGTAGCACACGGCTACTTCAAGGTGGACTTTGAAATCGTCTGGAGGACGATTCACCGCGACCTTCCGGGGCTGCACAGGCAAGTGCTCGAGCTTGTTGATCCGCCGAGCAACGGTGATAGCGGATGCACTCCATGAACCCCACTGCGAAGTGCATCGTTCTGGATACTTGGTCTGGACGCTTAGGCGGTCGAAGTGATCATTGAGACTCTCAAGCCCGGTTGGCCACCTCAAACTGGCCTTCCCCCATTTTCCCGGACACGCGGTTAGTGGTTAAGCAGCATATTTCTCATAGTTGGCAGGGCTGGGGAAGTCGAGCGTTGAATGCCTTCGCTTCGGATTGTAGAAGCGTTCGATGTAGTCGAAGGCATCGCCCCGCGCTTCGTCTCTTGTGCGGTAGTGCGTGCGGCTCAGTCGCTCAGTCTTGAGGGTGGGCACGAAGCTCTCCATCGCTGCGTTGTCCCAGCAGTTGCCGGAGCGGCTCATGCTGCACTGGATGCCGTTGTCAGTGAGCAGACGCTGGAAGGCTTCGCTGGTGTATTGGCTTCCCTGATCCGAGTGATGCAGCAGATCAGCATGCTTGGGCCGCCAAAGTTTTCCGCCGGTGGGCTTCACCAGGACAAAGAGTCAGAACTCGCGGGGCAGCTTGTAGGGGGGCAAGGGCCGGACGTGCGTTCCGGATCAGTGTGTCGGTGAGGGAGCCATGCGGGTACCTCCGCGCGTCCGAAATTGGACGAACCCGAAAATACCCGTAAACGTACCCGCATCGAGCGCTGGCTGCCCATGGACGTACATGGAAGCCGGGCGACGAAAACCACAACGTTTTTGAGCACTTCCTAATGGAATCTTGATTCCATTGGATTCCCTTAGATGACTAAATGGCTCCGTGACCAGGACTCGAACCTGGGACCCAGTGATTAACAGTCACTTGCTCTACCGACTGAGCTATCACGGAACAGTTGGGGCCGCGATTCTAGTGGCTGCTTCCGGCAGGTGCAATGCTTGACGGGAGCGGCCGGTGTGATTCGCGAAATGAACTGGGTCTACTTCTCCACGAAGGCGCGCTCGATCACGTAATCGCCGGGCGTGCCGATATGCGGTGAGATGTGGAAGCCGCGGCGGTCCAGCATGGCGGCGGTGTCCTTGAGCATGGCGGGGCTGCCGCACAGCATGGCGCGATCAGTTTCCGGGTTCAGATCCGGCAGGCCGATGTCGCGCGTCAGCTTGCCGCTGTCGAACAGGTCGGTGAGGCGCCCGTTGTTGCGGAAGGGCTCGCGTGTGGCAGTGGGGTAATAGATGAGCTTGCGGCTCACTTCGTCGCCCAGGATGTCGTGCTTGGGCAGTTCCTCGGTCAGATAATCGTGATAGGCGAAGTCGTCGACGTTGCGCACCCCGTGCACCAGTATCACCTTCTCGAAACGCTCGTAGGTTTCCGGGTCCTTGACCAGGCTCAGGAACGGGGCCAGACCGGTGCCGGTGGCGAGCATGTAGAGATTCCTGGCCGGCTTGAGGTCGTGCAGGAGCAGGGTGCCGGTGGGCTTGCGGCTGACCAGCACGATGTCGCCGGACTTGATGTGCTGCAGGCGCGAGGTGAGCGGCCCGTTCTCGACCTTGATGCTGAAGAATTCCAGCTGGTCCTCGTAGTTGGCACTGGCGATGCTGTAGGCGCGCAGCAGCGGGCGGCCTTCCACTTCCAGCCCCATCATCACGAAGTGGCCGTTCTCGAAGCGCAGGGCGGGGTCCCGCGTGGTGATGAAGGAAAACAGCGTGTCGTTCCAGTGATGGACGCTCAAGACTTTCTCGGTACCGATGGCTGCCACTGTGAACCTCGGGAGAAGGGAGAAGGGAGAAGGGAGACGAAAGATGGGAACAGAGAATCGGGAACCGCCGGTTCCCGGCTTTTCAGGCAGCGATCCTGTGCAGCCGGGCCACCGATTCCCGCAACACCTGGTCGCTCGTCGCGAAGCTCAGCCGTACATGTCCGGGTGTTCCGAATGCTGAGCCCGGCACCAGTGCCACCAGGGCTTCCCTGAGCAGTTTGTCGGACAACTCAAGATCATCCTTGACGCCCAATTTTCTTATAAGTCCCTCGACATTAGGAAAGACGTAAAAAGTGCCGTCACCCGCTGCGCATTGGATCCCCGGTACCGAGTTGAGATCGGCCACGAGGCGGTCATGACGAGCCTTGAACGCGCTGACCATGTCCGCCACGCAGGTCTGGTCGCCTTCGAGCGCGGCCTGTGCCGCCACCTGGGAGATGGAGGTCGGGTTGGAGGTCGACTGGCTCTGAATATCCGCCATGGCGGTGATGATGGCTTTGGGTCCAGCCGCGAAGCCCAGCCGCCAACCGGTCATCGAATAGGTTTTCGACACGGCATGGATCACCACCGTGCGCTCGTAGAGGTCCGGGCAGACGTTGATGATGTTGGCAAACGGTTCGCTCGCCCACAGGATTTTCTCGTACATGTCATCGGTGGCGATGAGCACGCGCGGGTGTTTGCGCAGCACTGCGCCCAGCTCGCTCAGCTCGGTTCGGGTGTAGGCCATTCCGGAGGGGTTGGACGGCGAGTTGATCCACAGCATCTTGGTACGCGGCGTGATCGCGCGCTCCAGTTGCTCGGCGGTGATCTTGAAACGCATGGCCTGTGTGGTCGGCATGATCACCGGCGTGGCGTCGGCCAGCAGCGCCATGTCCGGATAGCTGACCCAGAACGGCGCCGGAATCAGCACCTCGTCGCCGGCGTCGAGCACCGTCATGCACAGGTTGTAGCAGCTCTGCTTGCCGCCGCAGGACGCCAGGATCTGGTTGGGTGCGTAATCGAGCTGGTTGTCACGCGCCAGCTTGCCGATGATGGCCTTCTTCAGGCTCGGCGTGCCGCCCACCGGCGTGTACTTGGTAAAACCCTTGTTGATCGCCCCGATCGCCGCTTCCTTGATATGAACCGGCGTATCGAAATCCGGTTCGCCCGCGCCCAGGGAGAGCACGTCCTGCCCCTGTGCCTTGAGTTCGGCAGCCCTGGCGGTGACGGCCAGGGTGGGGGAGGGCTTGATGCGGCCCATGCGCTGGGCGAGTGTCGAATCCACGAAGTGCTCCGGATGGCGGGAAATTTCAGAGCGGGATTATCGCTGCAAAGGCGGCGTGTCTTCCATCGTCGCAGCCCTGCGATCATCGGTGCTGTGCCACTACGGGCGGACCGCTGGCGGTGGCCGATATACCTGCACTGGCAGGCGAGTCCTGAGGAGTGCTTGGAAATCGGAGGACCTTGTGCGCGGGCGGATTCTCGTGTCTGGCAAGGCGAGACAACGAGGCGTCGTGGGCCTATGGTGAAGAGGAGCAGCGCCGCCAGGCGCGTCAATACGCGACGCATCATTCTCTCGATATCCCCTCGATTGATTGGGAATCATCACAACAGGGCCTGCGTGCAGGCCGCCCCCCGGTCCGCCCCTCTCGGGTCCGGCCCGCGCGACGGCAGGCACCCCGGCACCGCAACCCCGACAGTAGACCCCTTTCGATGAAAGCCTCCGACCTGATGGTGAAGTGCCTGGAAGCCGAAGGCGTGGAATACGTCTTCGGCAT
>JAJFJX010000333.1 GCA_021773655.1 Panacagrimonas sp. | reverse complement strand
CGACGGAGCGCTACAACATCGGCTGCGCCACCGTGTTCGCAGTCGCTCCGTTGCGGGCCCTGGATTCGTTGGCGACGTCGCCGCACGACCTCGGCTCCGGCCCGCTGTGGATGCCGGCCGGGGCGCACCTGGCGGTAAGTCATTCCGTTGGGCTGACCGCAGGGGCGACAACAATCTTACTGGGCAGCGGCGGCGCATTCTCAACACCCGCGCTGGGCGCCGCGGAATTGCACCGGGGTATCTGGGCAGAGAAAGGCGCGATGGTGACGGCAGCCGGTGCCCCAACAGGTACCTTGACGGTGTCCGCGCTCGACCCGTTCAGCAACCAACCGCTGACGATTGCCATGTTGGTCGTCGCGTGAAAGACCTCAGGTTCCTAATTTGGAGCAAGCGTCAGCGGGGGTTTGACACGGCGACCTTGACGCATAGGTCGTGGAGCCCTGCCACCAATTCGTCGGCCTGTTCCTTGGTGGAGCCGACTCCCAGATACAGCAATACCGTGTCGCCATTCAATCCGGGGATTCTCTCATGAAATTCAAGCTCGACACCAAATCCGCTGCCCCCACCGGGTAGCGCTGGCTCAAACACTTTAGGGCGAAAATTTGGTTTCTCGTCCATTATTTCCTCTGCTGCAAACAGTGAGACTTATGGTCTTTTCTGAACAACCAAAATGCGTCGCATCGGTGTCATATTGATACTTGAGTCGTCCAATCACGAATAAACGTACCTAGTCTTTGGATGTCCCGGTCATTTAATTGACCGCTATGCATTATTATATTTCGAGATCTGTCTATGACGTCAAACACGTTAGCTGCCCACTCTATATCGTGAAGGAACGGTATGAAGTACGATTGATTTTGTCGTATTATATTCATTAGATTTGGGAGCATCGTATAGTTTATTGGATCCGACCCCCTCTGAGCGTGCCACCGAACCTTTTCTTCGTCTTCTCGTCTTTTTTCCGCTTGCCTCCGTATTTTCTCCGAGACACAAGTACTCCACCAATTCTCGTCTACCTCGTCCAAGAGTGTCTTGGATATCATCTCCCGAACAGAGTTCTCAAATGCGGCGACCGCCGTGTAAACGGTCGCCATTGACCGTGCGTTCTCGACGTGTTGCTCATCGAGCGCTTGGATCGCCAAGATATTGGCGTATTCTTGGTGATCTACTTCAGAGCGCCTTGTTCTTTCTCCCCCCGCCCGGTCAAGTGCCTCCTCAGTGAGCAAACCGCGATAGACGAAATCATAGATCCTGTCCGCAGTGTCGCTCATGGTAGGTGTTCCTTCAGACTACGAAACAGGGCGTCGTATACCTTTGGATCTCGTGATTCCGGGAGGATGAGTTGTATGTTGTAGTGGAGTCCCCCAATAGGCGGGAGCGCTTTGCGTTCTTTACTGCGGGTTGTTGCAACTGCCTCCTCCTGAGGTTCTATTTCGTTGTCATCTTGGTGGAGCGCAGGCTTTGACTCAAAGTCCGCGAGCTTACAGAGTTCGGAAAACGTCAATGCCATCTTATCAAGCACGGAGTCTGAGTATTGCCCCTGAGTGAGCGTTTTGAACTTTCCTTTTACGTTTTGTTTTGACAGCTTTTCAGCTGTCTTGTTAACTTGGAACAAGTCTGAATATGCGTCTCTTATTCCCTCTGCAAGAACTATTTCTGACTGTGTTTGATCCAAAAAACTAAAGTACCGTTCTGTCGGCGTTCCGTCCTCGCTGCCCAAGAATCCAATCGATTTAAGAACTCCAATTATAAGTCGGTCATAGTTGGACTTGAACTCAAGGGATTCCAGGAATCGTATCGTAAATTTTTCGGGTGCCTGCGCGCCCTTGATTGCGTCCAGGATCGCGGCGAGGTTCTTTGTACTGGTTAGGTATGACTTCGGGAGGGTCATTACATGCTCCCTTGCATCGACAATTTCTCTTGACACCAATTGTCGCAGCTGTCGCCGAGTCCGCGATACCGGTTTTTGAAGGTAGTAGACCTTCGACTGCTGACTAATGTCCTAGTGTTTGGGGAGCAGGTCCAATTCACCTCCGATCTCGTCCGCAATCTCTTTGTATCGATGGGCGGACAAGAGGGATATCTCGCCTTCCGTAGTGGAGTGCGCTGAGGTACTGCGGAGTTTGTCAAGCTTGCCGACCAGCTGGGCCAATCTTGGGGAGATTACGCCTTGCATTCTCAGGGCCTTCGTAATGTCCACTGCAGTCCTACGCCGCTCCACCGGAACTTGGTGTTGTTCTGCTAGAAACCTCAAACGTCGTTCTATGTCTATCCACGCCTCCATAATCGCGGCACCTGTCGAGACGTGGGCGAGCAGGGCGAACCTTTCATCCTCGATTTTTTGCGGGTCGGTTCGCTGGTCTGCTGGCGTGGAAGTTGGCGGTTTCGCTTCCAGCTCTTGTTCCAGTCGCTCCAACTGCCTGCCGAACTGGAGGTCGAGGTGCTTGTATCTGAGCCGTTGCAAGCTGGGTATTAGGCTTATGAGCGGCTGCCGCAGCAGGAAAATTGCCAGTCCCACGGTTGCAGGCCAAGCAACCGAATCGATGACTGCCGACAGGAACTGAAGCCAACCCAACGTATGAGTCTCCGTGAGGAAGCATGGCGCGCCCGGCGAGATTCGAACTCACGACCCCCAGATTAGGAATCTGGTGCTCTATCCTACTGAGCTACGGGCGCCGATGTCGCCATCACGGTCCTCAGACACGGTCCGCGTGGCGGTCACCGCTACAACAAACACACTACCACAATAGGTTCGCCCCCGCAGGTCGTGGGATTAGGAATCTGGTGCTCTATCCGACTGAGCTACGGGCGCGACTCTCTTTTGTTATGCCCTGGTCCGTGGTGGGGGGCAACTGTTGGCACCCGAGGGGGGCTGACGTCGCGTTGATATCGGGGGATACTTGGGGTTTCAGGTGGGAGGAGCGTGACGTGACAACAAGAAACCACGCGGGGTTTATGTCCCTTGAGACCATCGAAGTGGA
>JAJFJX010000332.1 GCA_021773655.1 Panacagrimonas sp. | reverse complement strand
GAGCTGTGGAAGGTCCACGTCGGATCCGGCATCAGCGCACCGCCGGTGACCTACGAGATTGACGGCAAGCAGTATGTGTCGCTGCTGGTCGGGTGGGGCGGGGTGGCGACCTCCCTGGGCGGAGGCACCGCACTGTCACAGTTCGGCTGGGCGCACGGCGCCCAGACCCGCCAGTTGCTGACCTTCGCGCTGGACGGCAAGGCCCGGATGCCGGACGTTGGCGCACCACGGATACCGCAACCCATCGTGCTCGACGACTTCAAAATCGACGAAAAGCAGGTCGCAGAGGGCAGGGCGTTCTACACCCGCAACTGCGTTCAGTGCCACGGCGCAGGCGCGGTTTCCGGCGGCTACGCGCCCGACTTGCGCGCGTCGGCCATCTTTGCACAGCCCCAGGCACTCAAGTCGGTCGTGGTCGGCGGCGCCAAGATTCCCAACGGCATGCCGCAGTACAAGGAAGTCGTCGATTCAGACCTCGAGGCACTGCAGCACTACGTCCGGGCCCAGGCCGTGGCCGGCGCCCAACAAATGAAGGCAGAACGGGACAAGGCCAAGGCCGACGCCAAGGCCGCGACGGCCGAGGGCAAGGTCAAGACGAACGACCGAGCCTTGCAAGGCGACGCCCGGGAACCTGATCGACAGGAGCCCTGAAGGCGAGGCCAAGTCATTTCGGAGTCAGATTCCTTGGGTGAATCCCGTCGCCCTGCAACGATTGGGCAGCGATGCGCAGGGCGATCCGATTTGCAAGGTCGCAAAGGAACCCGGCTTGCTGCAGCGGACGCTGTTCCTGTGCGACATGGTGAACAAGCGAACGTTTCAGTGGCAGATCCGAAGTTTGTTCAATCGCAGCGAGACGAGAACGTTCATGCCCCGCAGCGTTCCATCCACGTCGGCCCGATCAGGCACGGAAGGGGTCGATGCAAGGACGAGATCGTCGCCGTGTCCGTTGGTCTGACGTTCCTTTCCGGCTCATCCTGATCGAGACACCTGCGCACTGAGGTGTAGAACTCCAGGACGCGCCTGGGGAAGGAAATCGGGTCTTGTACTCGGAGCCATGAGCTTCGTCTGGGGCCCCCAAAAGCCAGCTCGCAATCTCAACAAGAAGCACGGTGTGAGCTTCGAAGAAGCCAGCACCGTTTTTCTTGATCTGCTCTTTATCACGGGCGCAGATCCTGACTATCCAGAAGTGTGAGGCGCGTTGGCTCACGTTCGGAGTTTCGATGCAGCGCTCGTCCGGGCTCCGAATCGGAGAGAAAACTCCATGAAGTAAAGCAAGTTCCACCAACGACACACTGCGCAGTGAGCGCCAGCTACGCCGACCAGATGACCGTCGCGCCCTTCGAGAACCAGTCCTCGAACTGCGCCTGATATTGCGCCTCGATCACGCTGCGCTTGATCTTCATCGTCGGCGTGAGAAAGCCCTGGGCGATGGTCCAGGTCTCACTGACGATGGCGACAAACTGCAGACGCTCATGCGCTTCGAGCTGGGCATTGGCCTGCCCCAGCAACGCGGCGAGTTCGGCTTCGATCTGCTGGCGCAGCGCGGCATCGCCACCGGCAGCGAGCCGGGCGTGGGTAGCCTCGTCGAGCATGGCCAGTGCGAACGTCGCGGGCTGGCCGACGCCGGTGACGCACACCGCCTCCAGCCGCGGATGGGTCATCAGCCGGTTCTCGATCGGCACCGGTGCCACGTACTTGCCCTTGGTGCTCTTGAACAGTTCCTTGACCCGGCCGGTGATGCACAGAGTGGTCCGACGAGTTCGCGAGGCATGGCACCTTCCGCGTGCAGCAGCAGCATCGCCGGCTGGGCTTTGTGCTCGACATCCCTCGCGCCGACGGCCGGCCCGTTGCGCACATGAACATCGAGGGCGTCGCCTTCGCCCATCGAGACTATGCGCAATGGCGCGCAGCCGCCATCGCCGCCGTGAAGCAAGCCAGTGCTGCCCACGCCGCGCTGGATGCAAGGTTCCAGGTCGGGCCACCCAAGACACTCGGACTCGGAACGCAGGGCGCAGGATTCCTGTCGGTACCACAGGTGATCGGAGATCGCTTGTTATTGCACGGACGGGTGCAGGCCGAGACCGGCTTCTGTCCGCAGCATCCGCTACACGTCGATCCGGGCGATCACGTCAACGCCGCTCAACTGCTGGACTGCGCGATGCAGGCCTCGCATCTGCTGATGGGTCCCGAGGGTGTTGATCCCAAGGCGCCGTTGCGCTGCCGAGCAGGGCGCGCGCAGTTCGGGAAGTTGGTGGAACTCGACTCTCTGTTCGAGGTGATTCTCCAGAGCCGCGAAGACTTGCCCGGCGGTGCTCAGCAACTGCAATACGTGTTTCGGCGAGCCCATCGCGATTCCGCCGAGATCGTGCTGGATCTGTGTGCGTAGCTGCGCCGCGTGGGCACGGCCGGCGGCCCTTGCTCACGCTACACCTCGCTGGCCGGTCCAGGAATGGAAAGTTCAGAGCTTTATACAGCGGCAACGTCTCGGGTGAATGTGGCAATTGCCACCTGCCGCGCGGCACATCCGAGGCATGCTGTGCGGGCGTAAGCGGTAGTGCCATCATGAACAGCGGCAAGATCGGTCATCGTGCCGGGGACTGCGCCAGCAGCATCGAGAGTGAACAAACCGGGGCCATGAACCCGACACTGGAGGAGAGCCACACCATGAGCATCGACATCGGGCTGGGAAACTGGATGTTTCAGCGTGCGCGCCGCAGCCCGGCGCGATCGGCGCTGAGCTTTGAAGGCACCACCTGGAGCTACGCGGAACTACAGACGCGCATTGACCGACTGGCCACGAGCTTGCGCGAGCACGGCGTGTGTCGCGGCGACCGCGTGGGTTTTCTGGGTCTCAATCAACCGGCATTTTTCGAGACGCTGTTCGCCGCCGCGCGCATCGGCGCGATCTTCGTGCCGCTGAACTTTCGTCTCACCGGAGCGGAGCTGCGCTACATCATCAACGACGCCGGCGTGCACACGCTGATCGTGGATGCGCCGCACCGGCCGGTAATCGACAGCATTCGATCCGAACTGCCTTGCCATCATTTCGCGTCGGCCGATGTGGCGGCCGAGGGCTGGCTCGCGATGCTCAAAGGTGCACAAGAGCGCGAGCCACTCGCGCAGGGCGAGACGGTGGACGCCGACGACGTCGCCATCATCATGTACACCAGCGGCACCACCGGGCGGCCCAAGGGCGCGATGCTCACGCACGGCAACATCTGGTGGAACAACATCAACACCCTGCTGACCGCTGATTTCTGCGAGGACGACGTCTCGCTGGTGGTGGCGCCGCTGTTCCACATCGGCGGGCTCAACGTGACCACCTTGCTGACCTGGCAGAAGGGCGGGCACATCGTTCTGCACCGCGGCTTCGAGCCGATGCGGTTTCTTGAGGACGTGTCCCGGTACAAGGTGACGACCACCTTCGCAGTTCCTGCGATGCTGCTGTTCGTCAGCCAACATCCGGCGTTCGAAGCGGCCGATCTGTCCAGCCTGCGCCTGATCATCTGCGGCGGCGCGCCGGTGCCTGAGCCGCTGATGAAGCTGTGGAACGCGCGCGGTGTACCGATCAATCAAGGGTATGGCCTGACCGAGACCGCGCCGCTGCTGTCCTTCCTGACGCCCGAGTTCAGCCTTGCGAAGATCGGCTCCGCCGGCATGGCGCCGATGTTCACCGAGCTCAAGCTGGTGGACGAGAGTGGCAAGCGGATCACCGCGCCGGGCGAAAAGGGCGAGGTCTGCGGCAAGGGCCCCAATATCATGAAGGGCTACTGGAACAAGCCGGATGCCACTGCGCAGGCCATCGATGGCGAGGGCTGGTTTCATTCCGGCGACGTAGGCTACATCGACGCAGACGGCTTTCTGTACATCGCCGACCGCGTCAAGGACATGATCATCACCGGCGGCGAGAACGTGTACCCGGCCGAGGTGGAGAGCGCACTCTATGCCCACCCCGCGCTGGCCGAGATTGCAGTGATCGGCCTGCCCGACGCCAAGTGGGGCGAAGCGGTGGTCGCGGTCGTGGCATTGAAAAAGGACGCAACGCTGGATCTGGAGACATTACGCGCGTTCGGAAGCGAGAAACTTGCGCGCTACAAGGTGCCCACGCGGCTCGAAGTGATCGACGCGCTGCCGCGCAACCCGGCGGGGAAGGTGCTGAAGTTCGAGCTTCGAAAACGTTTTTCGGCGGCGGGGTGATTCGGTCCGCATGGGCACGTCGAGGGTCGTAGGGTGGGCAAAGCTCAGGGTGCCCGCTTGATAATCTGGTCACCCACCTGACCATTTGGAGCGGGCCATGGACAAGATCTCGGTGGTGCGGGCCAAGGCGCAATTCAGCGAGGTGCTCGCGAAGGTGGAATCCGGGTGCGACGTGCTGATCACGCGGCGCGGCACGCCAATTGCCCGACTGTCGAATGTTGAGCGATCCCGGACGCCGCTGCGGCTGGAGGCCATTGATGTGTTCCGCGCCCGACTCACTCCTACGGCCGAGCACAGTGCGGACCTGATCCGTCGCATGCGCGACGCATCGTTCTGATGCTCTATCTCGACACCAGCGTGCTGGTTCCGCTGTTCGAGCCGGATCCGTTGCCCGAGAAACTGCGTGCCTGGTTTGCATCCGATGCGCGCCTGACGCTGGCAATCAGCGACTGGACCTTGACCGAGTTCGCCAGCGCTATAGGCATCAAGGTCCGCGACAAAGGTCTGAAGTCCGATCAGGCCCGGCGCTCCTGCGCCCTGGTGCAGAACCTGGCGGATGAAAGTCTGAAAGTATTCACGCCGAGTCATGCAGACTTCCGAAAGGCCGCAGATTACCTGGCGAAGCATGCCCTGGGGCTGCGCGGGCAACGCGCTGCACCTGGCCATCGCGCAGAACGATGCCGCCGCGAGGCTGTACACCCTGGATCGGCGCAGGCTCGACGCCGCCAACAAGTTGAAGTGCATGGCTGCAGATCCGATCCGACACAGGCCGCGATGAAATTTTTCGACCAGGTGACGCAGGCCCGCGAGTCGCTGCAACAGCACCGCCGCATCTCCGTGCGCGCGCTCGGCCGCGAACTCGAAGTTGAAGGCGAGGCGCTGGACGAGATCGTCGAGGAATTGGTGGAAATCCAGCAGGTCGCGCGTGGCGAGGGCAGGGCGCTGATGTGGCTGGGCGCGGTGTGTCTCGCTCAGTCCGAAGGACAACCCGCAGGGTGGGAAAAGCGCAGCGTGCCCACCTTTTGTTCACAACCCGCGTGGGCACCGCCTTCGGCCTTTGCCCACCCTACGACGGTTCCCGACACCCGCAGCTACACCCCCAAGCACCTCGCCAAAAAGATCCTCGCCAACCGCTCCGCGATGGAAGGCGAGAAGAAGCAGGTCACGGTGCTGTTCTGCGACGTGTTCAATTCCATGGGTCTGGCCGACGCGCTCGGGCCCGAGCGCTGGCATGAAACGCTCAACGCCTTCTTCGACGTGCTGAGCACGGCGGTGCACGATTTTGAGGGCAACATCAACCAGTACACCGGCGATGGCGTGTGGCCTTCCCCCATTTTCCCGGACACGCGGTTAGTGGTTAAGCAGCATATTTCTCATAGTTGGCAGGGCTGACGTAGTCGAGCGTTGAATGCCTTCGCTTCGGATTGTAGAAGCGTTCGATGTAGTCGAAAGCATCGCCCCGCGCTTCGTCTCTTGTGCGGTAGTGCGTGCGGCTCAGTCGCTCAGTCTTGAGGGTGGGCATGAAGCTCTCCATCGCTGCGTTGTCCCAGCAGTTGCCGGAGCGGCTCATGCTGTACTGGATGCCGTTGTCAGTGAGCAGATGCTTGAAGGCTTCGCTGGTGTATTGGCTTCCCTGATCCGAGTGATGCAGCAGTTCAGCATGCTTGGGCCGCCGACGCCGGTTCGCCATCAGCAGCGCGTCGGTTACGAGCTGCGACGTCAACTGCTGCTGCATCGACCAGCCCACGACGCGGCGCGAGTACAGGTCCAGAACGACCGCGATGTAGAGCCAGCCTTCGGCAGTCCAGAGATACGTGAAGTCGGCTGCCTACTTGCGGTTTGGGCCGTCTGCGTCGAATCGGCAGTCGAGGACGTTCGATGCGATGACATTGCGCTCGCCGGTATCGAAGGGCGGGCGCCGCCGCTTGGTCCGGGCGATCAGCCCGGCCTTGCGCATGGCGGCGTCCTTCTCGATCAGCGTGAGCGCCTTGGTCACCGCCTCGCGATGGCCGCCGAGTTGCCCGGCCAGTTCGTGGTGCCGCGCGAGCGACACGTCCATCCAATCTTCTGTCGCGTCCGGCCGGTCCTGTGCAAGGAGCAGCAGGTGCGCGCACAGGCGATAGCGCAGCGGCATGGTGGCCAGTTCCAGCTGACGATTGGTGAGATTGCGCACCAGCCCCGCGAGCCGCTTGAGTTTCCACCACATCGCGTGCGGGGACTCGCACAGCAACTGGCGAAAGCGCGCCGCGGGCATGGCCGCCATCAGGCAATCGCTGATGACTACGACCTCAGCAGAACCGGAACGATGCAGGCAATCGATGGCGGAGATCTCCGCCAATAGCTCGCCTGCGGGAAAATCGCGATAGATGGCCTGTCGCCCGCTGGGGCTGAACAGGGTCACGCGGCAACAGCCGCCCTGGATGAACAGCACGGAGTCGGTGGCGTCCTGGTAGCCCAGGATCAAGCTACCGCTGGGGTAGGCACGCCATGCGCAGGCGGATGACAGCTCAGCGATCTGAGTCTCGCTCAGTCCTTCAAGGATTTCGGCTTGCAGGATTTGCATGCGGATTCGATTCCGCCCCAGAACTGCTTGCGGAAGGCATTGATCGTGTCGTGATCCGGAAGGCGTTTGGCGGCCACATCGCCAAACGCTATCGAGTCATACGTGGCCCGCTCGATGGCTCACTCGAAGGCCCGGCTCGAATACCCGCAAGAATCACGACCGGGGCTCGGCGATGGTCGGACAGGCCGTTAGCGACCGCCAAGCTGGCGGATGCGAGTGAGGGTCGCAGCGCGATAGCCGGTGTCGCCGGTGGCGATGATGAAGAGTCGATCCTGAGGATTGCTGCTGTCCGCAGGGAGCAGGCTGGCAAGGCCGATTCTGATTCCGCTCGATGCGCAGGTACTGGTGAGCTGCAGGTCGTAGAGATTGATCCCAGCGCCCAGCGCGGGCGCGAACGTTCCGCCGAACTCGCAGCCAGCACTGCTCGTGCCGGAGATTTCCCCGATGTTCCCGATGGTGAAGGAAAGCGGGTCGCCAGTGTTCCAGGTGCCGGCGAATGCACCGGCGAGTCTGGTAAACGAGGCACCGATACCCGTACTGATGTTGTCGTCGCGGGTGATCTCGATGCGCGCATCGTTCAAGTCGAAGTAATCGAGCAGCAGTTCGGCGTCCAGCCCGCTGTTGGTCACCATCCCTCTGACGGTGCCGATGTCCTGGTTTGCGCCGTTTGGCAGCGTGGCATTGTCTCGCGGTCGCGCACTGGTGGAGCCAGTGACGGCGCGTCCGGAGTAGCTCGGCCGCACCACGTCGACCAGACCGCTGGCTGAAACGAGCGACAGCACGACCTGGTCGGTTGCCAGAACGATAACGTCTTGCGTTGAGCCTTCGCTGGGCACATTGCGCTGCCCGGTGTAGTAGCCGGCGAGGGCAATGGTGATGGGATCGCGAGAGCTGCCACCGGGTTGCGTGACCTGGCTGCCACGGGTGCCTTCGGGACAGCCCGATGCGACAAAGCACCCGTCATCGTCACACGCCGAAAGGGTCAGGGAGCAGAACGCAACCAGCGCTACGCAGAAGGTACGTGTCATCGTGATCCCGCCGTTGTCAGTCGCATTTTAGTTGCAACTTGTTCATGGTCTGCTGCCGCTTCAGGTCCAGCAAACAACGAGCAGAAGGGCAGGCGGGTTGCACACAGCAGCGATTCTCTCGATCAGGCGATGCGTTGCGGCGAAGGCGGCTCTGTTACTGCCCAGACTCCGGGCCA
Source organism: Panacagrimonas sp. (assembly GCA_021773655.1). GTDB lineage: Bacteria > Pseudomonadota > Gammaproteobacteria > Nevskiales > Nevskiaceae > Panacagrimonas. Next base: position 776 of record JAJFJX010000332.1, on the reverse strand, counting down.
CGGCGCCGGGCCCGGAAGCGCATCATGGCATTGTCGCTGTCCCGAAGGTGCCGGGTGTATCGCGCCACCATTGTGGTCGATTTCCACCTGCCGGCCTGCATGACCTGCGCATCGCTGGCGCCATCGGACACCAGGTCCTCTGCGCCTCCGATGCGCGTGCTGTGTCCCGAAAACAGGGCGGGATTCATCCCGGCCTGGGCCGCGCGACGCTTGATGATGCGTGCCACCTCCTGCGCCTCGAGCGGCTTGCGAAGCGGACGTTTGCCAGTCCAGCGGGCAGGGACAGCCCGCCAGATCGGGCCTTCAACGATATTCGCCAGTTCCAGCCAGGCCTGCAGATGCGTCATTGCCTCCGCCGTCAGCGGCAGGCGTGAGCCCTTGCCGGACTGGTCGGTCTTGGTCTTGCCCAGCCGGATGGCGCCCGATCCGTCCTTCTTGAATTCGAGTTTCTCGACCTGCATCGACGCCACTTCTGAACGGCGCGTCATCGATTCGTAAGCCACCACCAGCAACGCACGGTCGCGGACGGCGCTTGGCTGGTCGTCTGAGATCGCTGCCAGGATCCGTTGCAGATCCTCCAGCAAGAGGCCTTGCTTCTTGGATTGCTCTTCTGCCAGACCGTGGTCGTTCTGCAGTTGCTTCCAGAGCATCCGGCCTTTCTTGAACTTCATCGGGTTGTCGACACCCGCGAACTGGAACATCTGGTCGAGCGCGAACAGGTACTGCTCCAGCGATGCGCGCTTGCGGCCCCTGGTGATGCCCGCCAACAGGAACCG
>JAJFJX010000331.1 GCA_021773655.1 Panacagrimonas sp. | reverse complement strand
GCCATGACCCGAGCTGACTGGCAATGAGCTTCGGCCAGCATCATTCCCGCGAATGCGGGAACGATGCTGCTTCCGATTCAGGCCGAAGCCGATTCGATTTCCAATCAGGTTACTTGATGACCACCGGGTTGACCGGGGCTCCGGAGCCGTTGACCACTTTCAGCGGCGCGGCCACGTAGAGGAAGGACCACTGGCGGTCACTGGCACAGTCCTCGGCCAGCGGATCGAGCTGGGCGATCTCGGTGAAGGTCACGCCTAGATGGCTCATCAAGGCCACGTGCAGAGGCAGTGCGCAGCCGGACTCCGGATCGATGGTGACTTCGTTGGCGATGGTGTCGGTGACCAGGTTGGGAATCTCCATCTGGTGAAACCACTCCACCAGCTCCGGCGAGTAGGTCAGGCCGGGCTCGACGAAATTCTTGTAGAACTCGACGCGGTCCTTTTCGTAGAACGCGCTGATCCAGCCGGTGCGGATCACCAGCACGTCGTGCTTTTCGATGGTGACGCCCTGGCTTTCAGCGGCGGCCAGCAGATCCAGGTGAGTGAAGGTCTCGCCGGGGTCCAGCGAGGTCTTGCCGCGGTGGCGCGCCATGTCGATCAGCACCCCGCGCCCCACCACCCCGCGTTCGGCGATCGGCAGCACGCCGGCCTTGGCCATGCCGCCGATGGTGGTGTTGGCGTCGTAGCCGTTGTAGAGCTTGCCGTCGCTCCACACGTGGCCCAGGGCGTCGTACTGCGTCGAGCCCTGCAGGTACATGAACATGACGTCGTCTGAGTAATGCAGGCCGCCGGGGAACAGCGGGCCCTTGCCGCACAGGAAGTGGCCCTCGTCCATCACGTTCATGCGCTGTGCCGGATTGCGTCCCGGCCACACCGGGTCGCCCTTGGGATTGCCCATCTGTACTTGCAGGGTGAAGGTCTTGCCCTGGCTGACTGCCTGGACGCCGCGCAACACCTCGGCGGGCGTCAGGAAGTTGAGGCTGCCGACCTCGTCCTCGGCACCCCAGCGGCCCCAGTTGCGGGGGGCGTTCATGAGCAGTTCGCTCACGGTGGGCACGACTTTTTCCATGTCTCCTCCAGCGCGTCCGGTCGGGATCGATGATGCCCGACCTTTAGGCCGGGTCGCCCGCAGATTGCCCGACAGGGCCGGTCGACACCAACCCTGCGTCGCCGCCGCCATCAGGTCGTGCGGTTGCCCGTGTCGCCGGCCTCGCGCAGAAACTGGCCGATGGCCTTGACGAAAATCTCGCCGTATTGCTCCAGCTTGGCACTGCCCACGCCGGAGATCTGTGCAAATGCCGCGGCGTCCTGCGGCTGGCGCTGGGCCATCTGCCGCAGGCTGGCGTCGTTGAACACCACATAGGGTGGCAGGTTCTGGCGATCGGCCAGTCGCTTGCGCAGAGCGCGCAGGTGCACGAACAGCGCTTCGGACAGCGGCGCTTCGGCCGCCGTGGTCGGCGGCGGCGCCTTCCCGCGTCCGGCGCCACGTTCGCGCACCGGCGGCGGGACCACCTCGATGCGCTGCTCGCCGCGCAGCACCGCGCGGCTGGCCTCGACCAGCCTCAGCACCGGGTAGCCGTCGCTGGTTTCTCCCAGGACGCCCTGATGCAGCAGCGCGCGCACCAAGTGACGCCACTGATCCTGCGTGCGCTGCCTGCCGATCCCGTAGGTGGACAGGCTCTGGTGGCCGCGATCGATCAGCTTCTGGTTCTCCACCCCGCGCAGGATGTCGATCACGGTGCCGGCGCCGAAGCGCTGTCCACGCTGTGCCAGTCGCGCCACGCAACTGAGCAACTGCCGTGCCTCCAGCGTCCAGTCCTCGGTACTGCGCGGATTGACGCAGTTGTCGCAGGCACCGCAGGGGCCGTTGAACGCCTCGCCGAAATAACGCAATTGCACGCTGCGCCGGCAGGCGCCGGACTCGGCGTAATCAATCACCTGACGCAACTGCTGGCGTGCGATGCGCTGCTCGTCGGCCAGCGCATCGCCGCTGTCCGGATGCACCTTCTGCGCGATCAGGAATTCCGCGGTGCGGATATCGCCCAGGCCGAAGTTCAGGGTGCAGCGGGCGGGCTCGCCGTCGCGGCCGGCACGGCCGGCCTCCTGGTAATAGCCCTCGATGCTGCGTGGCAGATCATAGTGAATCACCCAGCGCACGTCGGGCTTGTTGATCCCCATGCCGAAGGCAACCGTGGCGCACATCACCCGGGCATCGTCGCGAATGAAGCGCTCCTGATGTTCGCGCCGGGTGTTGGCATCCAGCCCGGCGTGATACGGCAGTGCGTCGATGCCCTCGCCGCTCAGACGCTGCGCCAGTTCGTCGACCCGCTTGCGCGACAGGCAGTAGACGATGCCCGACCCGCCATTGCGCGCCGGCGCGAGCAGCTCCGGCCACGCCGTTCCGGCCTTGGGCCGAACCGCATAGAACAGGTTGGGGCGATCGAAGCTGGCCAGGTGCACACGCGCCTGTCGCAGCCGCAGTTGCGACAGGATGTCGGCCCGCACGCGCTCGGTGGCAGTGGCGGTGAAGGCCAGCACAGGGACCTCCGGGTAGCGCGCGCGCAGCGACCCGAGCTGCCGGTACTCGGGACGAAAGTCATGGCCCCACTCGGAGACGCAGTGCGCCTCGTCGATGGTGAACGCCGACAGTCCGGGGCCGG
>JAJFJX010000034.1 GCA_021773655.1 Panacagrimonas sp. | reverse complement strand
GATGTGTTCGTGACGATCGGGCCGGCGGGCCATGAGCAGGTGCGCATGCTCGATGACCTTCTCGGGGAGCTGCGGGGGGATGACGCAGGCGAGTGACGGCGTCAGCGGGCGGAGGGGGCCACGTAGATGACGTAGGTGAGCGTGGGATCCCGCGGAGTGCCTCTGTCCAGGGTACGTCGCGGAGCTTGGCGGTGACCCGGCCCTGAGCGCCGGGCGCGCGCTTTCACCGGACGCATCATCGGCAAAGCTGACCAGCGGACGTCCCACGGCCACGGTGTCGCCGACCGCGCCATGCAGCCGGGCGATCCGGCCGCTGCGGGGGCTGGGCACTTCCACCACGGCCTTGGCGGTCTCTACCGCCACCAGCGGCTGGTCGATCGTGACGGTGTCGCCCTCGGCGACCAGCCACTGACGGATCTCGGCCTCCTGCAGCCCTTCACCGAGGTCGGGAAGTACGAAATCGATCATCCGGTTCTCCAGTTCATCGTCGGGACATTCACGCCACCGGCGCCACGTCCAGCACGCGGTGCACGGCATCGACGATGCAGGCGGCGTCCGGAAGATAGGCGTGCTCCAGTCTGGCCAGCGGCATCACGGTGTCGTAGCCGCAGACGCGCAGGACCGGGGCGAACAGACTCATCAGGCCCTGTTCGGCCAGGTTGGCGGCGATCTCGCTGGCCGGGCCGTAGGCGCGCGGCGCTTCCTGCACGATCACGCAACGGCCGGTCTTGCCGACACTGGCCAGGATCGTGTCCATGTCCAGCGGCTTGAGGCAGGCCACGTCGATGACTTCGCAGCTCACCCCTTCGAGCGCGAGCCGGTCTGCCGCCTGCCGGGTGTCGTGCATCATCGCGCCCCAGCTCACCAGGCTGACGTGGCTGCCCTCGCGGTCGACGAATGCGCTGTCCAGCGGCAGTGCCTCGCCGGTGTCTTCCACTGCCTGCCTGAACAGGCGGTAGCAGCGCGTGGGTTCGAGGAACACCACCGGGTCCGGATCGCGGATGGCCGCCAGCAGCAGGCCATAGGCGCGCGCCGGCGTGCTGGGTGAAACCACGCGCAGACCCGGGATGTGCGCGAAGAACGTCTCCATCGACTCGGAGTGATGCTCCGGCGCATGGATGCCGCCGCCGTTGGGCGCGCGGATCACCAGCGGGCAGGACAGGCGACCGCGGGTGCGGTTGCGCAGGCGACTGGCATGGTTGGCGATCTGGTCGATACAGGGGTAGAGGAACCCGCTGAACTGGATCTCCGCCACCGGTCGCAGGCCCTGGGTGGACAGGCCTACCGTCATGCCGGCGATGAGGTTTTCGGCCAGCGGCGTGTCGATCACGCGGCCGGGGCCGAAAGCGTCCAGCAGGCCCACGGTGGCGCGGAACACGCCGCCGTTGCGGCCGATGTCCTCGCCCAGCACCACCACGTTGGCATCCCGCGCCATCTCGGATCTGAGCGCCAGGTTGACCGCCTCGATCAGATTGAGGTCCGCCATCTCAGGGCTCCTTGGCCGGGCGAGCGCCGGCCTGTTCGCGCTGGGTGCGCAGACTGGCCGGCAGTTCGGCGTAGAGCGAATCGAACATCGCCTGCGGTGGCTCGGGCGTCGTCGCCAGGTAGGCCTGTGCCACCGACTCGGCCTTGGCCGCGGCTGCGGCGTCGAGTTGTTCCTCGTCGCTGGCTGTCCACAGGTTCTGCGCGGTGAGGTAGGCGCGCAGGCGCAGGATCGGACACCGCTGCCAGGCGGCCTTGACCTCCTCTTCGCTGCGGTAGCGCCGGGCATCGTCAGCAGTGGTGTGGTCGTGCAGGCGGTAGGTCAGGGCCTCGACCAGGCGTGGGCCGTGGCCGTCACGCGCCGCGTCCAGCGCTTCGCCGAGCACCTGGCGCAACGCGATCACATCATTGCCGTCGACCTGCTCTCCAGGCAGGCCGGCCGCGATGGCCTTCTGCGCCAGCGTCTGCGCCGCCGTCTGCTGCGCGCGCGGCACCGAGATCGCCCACTGGTTGTTGACCGCCACGAATACCAGCGGCAGACCCCAGACGCCGGCGGCGTTCATCGCCTCGTAGAAGTCACCGCGCGAGGTGGCGCCATCACCGCAGCTGACCAGCACCGCGGCGTGTCTGCGCTGCAGTTTGATCGCGTAGGCCACGCCCACCGCCTGGGTGAGCTGGGTGGCGATGGGCACGCAGAACGGGAAGTCGTGTCGCGCGGGCACGTCGTCCGGGAACTGCATCGAGCGTTCGTCGCCGGCCCAGTACAGAAATGTCGCCTGTGGCGGCACGCCGCGCAGGAACTGGGCCGCGTAGTCGCGGTAGGCCGGGATCAGCACGTCCTGCTCGCGCATGGCCAGGCCGATGGCGGTGCCCACTGCTTCCTGGCCCAGGCAGGAGGCGTAAGTGCCGAGCTGGCCGGTGCGTTGCAGGCTCACCGCCTTGCGGTCGATGGCGCGGGTCTCCACCATCACCCGGTACATGTGGCGCAGGGTTTCGGCGTCCCGTGCCCGCTCCGGCAGCGGCGCAAGGCCACGGCCGTCCGGGTCGATATAGCGGGTCAGCCGGACTTCGAAACTGGCGACCTGCCGATTGACCGCAGTGGATCCCTGATTCATCGAAAGGCTCCGTTGCCCGCGTGTGGGCAGGATAGCACCGGCCCTGCGAAGCGCCGGAGGCGGGCCCTGCAACCGAGTCGGTGACCCGTCACCACTTGTAGCTGAAGTTCCAGTTCACCGAGCCTTCCGGCGGCTGGGCGATCAGGACCGGCTCGCGCCAGCTCAGGCTCAGACCCATGTCGGCCGCCGGATTGTCCAGCGCCTCCACGATCCAGCGCTTGAACCCCACGCCCAGGCCGATCTGGTTGCGGTGGGGGTCGCGTCCGTCGCTGGGCAGGAACCACAGTGGGTCCGGCGCGTGCATCACCGAAGCCCAAAGGTGCAACTGCTGCAGATGGCGGCTCACACGGGTCTCGGCGGACCAGCGGGTGTCGGCGGGCACGGCCGGCGTGCTCTGCAGTTGCCGCAGGCGCAGGACCGAACGGGTCTGGTAGGCGCCGAACAGTCGTTCGTGTGTCAGGTCGATCTCGCGCGCCGAGGGCAGGGCCGGATCGCCGTCCAGCCCGTCGCTGCGTTCGGGTTCGAACTGGGTCAGGCTCAGCGTGCTGTGGTGCGTGCCCCCCTGCCTCGACCAGGCCACGCCCCAGGCCTGCAGCGGAAGTTCGGCGACGCCGCGGTCCGGTGCTGCCACCGTGCACCGGCGCGCCGACAGGCTCAGTTGCTGCGGGCGCGACAGGGCCAGCGCCGTCAGCGGCACCTGCACCGAGCCGTCCATGTTGCAGACCAGCGTGTGGGTGATCACCTGGGGGCTGTCCTTCCAGTCCAGCCCGAAGACCAGCGGCGCCGGTGCCCAGGACAGACTGGCATGACGGGTTTCGGTGTCGAGGCGGCCCTGCGGCGTCATCAGCGCCTGATGGCGATCTTCGAGGTCCATCTGTAGCGGGGCACTGGAAAAGAACAGCGGCAGCCGCGCCCCCAGGCCGTGGCCCAGGTATTCCTGGCCCAGGGTCGTGGCGGGCCCCGGTTCGTCGCCGGGCAGGATGCTCGGATGGGCGCTGCGATCCAGGGCATAGCGCGCCCGGTAGTCGAACAGACGCTGGGGCGCGTCGAAGCGAACTGCGCCGCTCAGTAGCGATGGGCTGTCGTGTGCCTGCCGCCAGAGGGCGCTGTCCACCTCCAGTTGAAGGCTGTCCCGCAGGTGGTTCCAGGCCGGGCCTGTCGCGGACCCGATCGTCTGGCGCTGGCCACTGGCGCAGCCGGCCAGCCCGAACGCTGTGCACAGTGCCA
>JAJFJX010000330.1 GCA_021773655.1 Panacagrimonas sp. | reverse complement strand
TCGGCGACGTAGGCGGTGACCCAACTGTAACACTTGAGCAAACGTCATCTTCCCAACGTTAGACTTGACGTTCTGTATTCAAGCGGTGGCCGAGGCGCGACGATTGGATTGAGTCAAAATCGAGGTGGCGACCGCGGAAACCAACTACTCCAGCCGACAGGAAGAAACGATAGCTTCGCGGGAGTGAATGAAGTTGTTACCGAACCGCGGACAGAGCGCAGCCCTCAATAACATGCCGCCATTCATCGCCGTGCACTTCTGCGAATTCGTCGGTCGTGGGTAATCGGCCCACGGAATTGCTGGTGGTTTACAAAGGAAAAACCTGCGCACAAATCAGGATTCTGGCCCAGATTACACACTGGCGTTAGTTCTAAAGATGCCTGTGGTGCCCCTCAGTTCTTCTCGATCTAAGGCGACTGCGTACGTTACCGTGAGCACACGCACCTGCGATACTACCGCCGATGAGAGCGTTCAGGATCTCCAGGAGTATTAGTTGTGACGCGGGTCTACTACGCGACCAACAGAGAGTTGTCGTTGAGGCGTGGTATGCCCTCTTTCGGCAATGGCTTTCATCATGACTCGCCGCACAATCTGCGGTTTGGTTGGGCCGACGTCGAGCCGCGAAATGAAGATGATTATGTCGTCCGCTCTGTAGATGTTGCCGAGGACCCAACACTCCCGAGCTTCGATCCGAGCACGGTGCCAGCAGGCACTGTGATTGGGAGCAAAGGCACATTTGAGATGATGCGCGCGGAAATGGAGCAGGGACCATGCGACATCGTTTGTCTGATCCATGGCTATGCTTCCGATTTCAGAACCGCGCTCGCGAGGGTTGCGGAGATCAGCAACGATTATGCAACCACGCAAAGATCTCTGATCGGATTTGTTTTCTCTTGGCCCGCCAACGGCCGTGTCCTGCCCTGGATCGACTACTATTCTGATCGTGATGATGCCAAGGCATCTGGCTTCGCCATCGCACGCGCCTTCCAACTCCTCACGGCGTTCCTGGAATCGCTTGACCGGGATAAGTATTGTCGCCAGTCGATACATCTCGTTGCCCATTCGATGGGGAACTGGGCGCTCGGAAATGCGCTGGACGATATCCTACAGGCCTACAATGGCCGGCCACCGCGCTTGTTCGACCAAGTGTTTCTCATGGCGGCAGACGCCGACAATGACGTGCTTGAGGATGGCAAACGCTTGGCGCGACTTCCAGATATCTGCAAGGGCGTCAACGTGTATTTCAGCAGAGACGACCGTGCTTTGATGATCAGTGACGTGACTAAATTCAATCCCGACCGTTTGGGCGCGACGGGGCCACGTCGGCGTGACAATCTCGATCGCAAAGTCTCTCTAGTCGATTGCCGTTACGTGGATACTCCCCCCGATCGCGCGTCTGAGGAAACGGGGAAGGATTGGGACCTGAGTGTGCATCAATATTACCGGCTGCGGCGCGAGGTCATCCAAGATGTACAGCAGGTTCTGCATGGTGCCGCGCCGCGTGATGTGACCGGACGTCGCTATTTGGAAGACGATCGCAGCTTCCAGATTATCCCGTTCGATAAACGATTCAACTCCGGCTGACCGGGGAAAGAATCGCGGTATCCGTATTAGGACGTGCCCGAACCCGCGTCACATTGATTACTCCCCGATCATGCCACGCTTGGTCGCGGCCGATGTCGGATGTTACCAATGAAGCTACCGTCAAGCGCGGCGAAAACGCCTTCAGATTGAGAAAGCGGGGTTCACAATGATGAAAGAGTACGATTTCGTCATCGTCGGTGCCGGAGCTGGTGGGGGTCCTTTGGCGGCGAACCTAGCGCTCGAGGGCTTCAGTGTGGTTGTCATTGAGGCAGGCGGCGACGACATAAACGACAACTACTCTGTCCCCGCGTTTCACCCTCTGGCGACTGAGGATCCGGCATTCAGTTGGGACTTCTTTGTCAGGCACTATTCTGAGAACCCGGAGCGCGACAACAAGCACCATCCAAACAGCGCCTTTGAAGGCGCGACTGGCATTTTCTATCCCCGCGCCTCCGGTGTCGGGGGCTGCACTTTGCATCATGCAATGATCACCGTGTACCCGCACGAAAGTGACTGGAACAAGTTAGCCGAGGCCGTTCACGACGAAAGTTGGCGGGCGGAGAATATGCGGAAATACTTTGACCGCATTGAACGGGTAGAGCACCGCGATCAGAGTGCGCTTTTGCGGTTGCTTCAGCCGGGCCGGCTAGTCGGTGACTTTCTGCGACGGTTTAGGAACGGCACCGGCGACGGCGCCCGAGGTGAGGGCTGGCTTCCACTCACTCAAGCGAACCCACTCCTGTTGCTCAAGGATGTCCGTGGCGTGTCGAAAATCGTGAAGCAGGCGTTCTCCACGGCAATCAAACACAAGCTCCGGCCAATGCCGGGATTGGACCCCAATCACCCAAGCGTAGCAAGAAACAATGCGGAGGGCATAAACGTCATTCCCATCTCCGTTGGCGGGGGCAGGAGAAGCGGTGCCCGTGACCGTATTATCCAAGCACAGCAGACTTTGCGGGATCAAACGTCGGGGGGACAAAAGGGGGGTAGGC
>JAJFJX010000329.1 GCA_021773655.1 Panacagrimonas sp. | reverse complement strand
CATGATGCGCACGCCAAGAATTTCTCTCTGCTGTGCTCAGGTAAGGCCCCCGTTCTGGCACCGTTTTACGACACGCTCTCGACGGCGGTGTATCCAACACTGACGCCGAAGATGGCAATGAGAATCGGCGACAAGTACAAGTTCATCGAAGTACAGGCACGGCACTGGGAGCAGTTCGCCGAAGGCGTAGGCTTTACCAAGGCGCAGGCCAAACGGCGAATTCTGGAGTTGGCAAAGTTACTTCCAGCGACGGCGCGCAAGCTTCAGTCAGACCCCGGACACAGCTTTGCTGGCAATGCCGTGGTTGAGCAAATCAATACCTTGATCGAGCAACGCTGTGCCCTGACGATTCGGCGGCTTACCGATCCCGCCGCCGACAATGACGCAGCCGCCGAACCCTCAATCTGAACCACCATGCGGACGCGGGTTGGATTCCGGATTCGGGAATTGAACTGACATCCAATTGCAGACGAGTTTGACGCCCGCTCCCGGCGACCAGCATGGCTGAAAAACCTGCTTGAAGGTCTACCGTCGTGTGGGTCAGGAATTCTACCGCCCGCGACCCACAATCTGACCCACATTCAAACGGGACAGAGCGGGACAATTGGGTGCGCAGAAAAAATAAACCCCCGATATTTCGGAGGTTTAGGTCAGTCCTGGACACCCCGAGACCGCTCAATTGCGGAAAGGGAGGGATTCCCCTTCGGGCCGGCCGCTGCCGCGGCTTCGAATCCCTCCCTCGGGACTTGCCGTGACACAAACAAAAAAGCCCCGGGTTCACGTCACGGGGCTTGAAGTGATTCGGCACGCCGCTGCCGCGGCCTTCTCATCCTGGATTCGATCCACTGGATCGATTCCTCGGCCTGCGGCCGACCGGATTCGAAGTGGCGGAGAGGGAGGGATTCCCCTTCGGGCCGGCCGCTGCCGCGGCTTCGAATCCCACCCTCGGGACTTGCCGTGACACAAACAAAAAAGCCCCAAGTCACGGGGCTTTTTGGTGTGTGTGGCGGAGAGGGAGGGATTCGAACCCCCGGTACGTTTGCACGTACGCCTGATTTCGAGTCAGGTACATTCAACCACTCTGCCACCTCTCCGCGGCGTGACGGGCGGTTCGGCCCGGCGTCCATGCTAGCGTGAGTGGCCAGCGGACCGCGATATTCTCAAGGATGCTCAAAACCGTCGCGAGGGTTCTAGGGGGGCGAGTGTCCGCGGGGGCTGCGGTCCTGGTCCTGTGCGGTCTGATCGGCACCTGTTCGCTGCGCATCGACACCCTGCAGCAGGTCCGGGCGCTGGGTGTGCTGCGGGTGGCGACCGTCAACAGCCCGACCACCTATTACGAAGGTCCGGCGGGTCCGACGGGGTTTGAGTACGACCTGGCGCTGGGGCTGGCCGAGTCGCTGGGGGTGGAGCTGAAGCTGGTGCTTGCCGCCAAGCCATCGGATGCGCTGGAGATGGTCCGCAGCGGGCGGGCGCATCTGGCCGCGGCGGGCCTGGCGGTGACGCCTCAGCGTAGCGGCCAGGTCCGTTTCAGCCGGCCCTACCTGAAGGTGGTACCGCAACTGGTGTCGCGCATGGGCCGGCGTGTGCCGGCCAACCTCGATGCGGTGGGCGAGGGCCTGGTGGTGCCCCGGCACAGCGCGGCAGCGGAGTTTCTGGCCGGACACAGGGCCGCGCATCCGGATCTGAGCTGGACCGAGGATCCGGATCGCGATACCGAGGAACTGCTGCTGCAGGTCGCCGACGGCGAGATCGCGTACACCGTGGCGCCCTCGGATCTGGTGGCGATCAACAAGCGCTACTACCCGAAGCTGAGGGTCGCCTTTGATCTGTCGGAGCCCCTGGATGTGGCCTGGGGCTTTCCCGCGGGTGCCGACAACAGCCTGTTCGTTCCGGCCCAGCACTACCTGAGCGGGCTGTCGGAGCGGTATCTGGCGCGATTGCGCGATCGCTATTTCGGCCATATCGAGCAGGTCGACTACCTGGGTGCGGTCACGCTGGCCACGCATGTGGAGACGCGGCTGCCGAAGTATCGTGAGCTCTTCGAGCGCGCCGGGCGCGAATTCGATATCGACTGGCGACTGCTGGCGGCCATCGGCTACCAGGAGTCGCACTGGGATCCGAAGGCGGTCAGTCCCACCGGCGTCAAGGGAATCATGCAGCTGACCCTGCAGACCGCCAGGTTTCTGAAGGTGGCCGACCGCGAGGATCCGACGCAGAGCATCATGGGCGGCGCGCGCTACATTCGCCGGCTGATCGACATTCTGCCGGCGGACGTGCAGCACCCGGACCGCGTGTGGCTGGCACTGGCGGCCTACAACCTGGGCTATGGCCACATCATCGACGTGCGTGAACTGACCCGACAGCGCAATGGCGATCCGCGGCGCTGGGTGGATGTGCGCGCCAACCTGCGCCTGCTCACACAGCCGCGGTGGCACCAGAAGACCCGCTACGGCTACGCCCGCGGGCACGAGGCCCAGACCTACGTCGGCAACGTGCGCACCTACTACGACATGCTGGTCTACATTTTCGGTGATGCCCCCGCGAATCCGGCCGGCGAACCCGAGGTCCAGGATCGCGCCGCGCCGGCCGAGGACCCGCTCAACATCCGCACGCCGGTGCTCTGAGCAAGGCCCGGGTGTGGCCGCCGTCGGGCAGCTTCGGGGCAGGTCGCCGGGCAGGTTGCCGGGCGTGCCGCTACGGCGGGGCGTCCCGGTACAGCAGGCGCTGCTGGCGCTGGCGCCGCGCTGGCGTCGGTGATGCCGTTGCGTGTTGCGGCGCGGTCGGCGTTGCGGTCGGCGGTGAAGCGCGCGGTCGTGCCGGGCGGGAGTGGCCGGAGGGCTATTCGTCGCGCGCGGGCTGGCCGGGAAACAGCACGTCCTGGAAGCCGAAGCGGGTGAAATCCCGTACCCGCATCGGGTAGAGGATGCCGTCGAGGTGGTCGCATTCGTGCTGCACCACGCGGGCGTGAAAGCCGTCCACTTCGCGCGCTATGGGCGCGCCGTGGGCATCGAAGCCGGCGTAGTGCAAGCGCTTGTGCCGCGGCACCACGCCGCGCAGGCCGGGCACCGACAGGCAGCCTTCCCAGCCGTCTTCCAGTTCGTCGGACATCGGCGTCAGCACCGGGTTGACCAGCACCGTCTCGGGCACTGGCGGGGCGTCCGGGTAGCGCGGGTTATGGCCGAAGCCGAAGATCACCACGCGCAGGTCCACGCCGATCTGCGGCGCCGCCAGGCCAGCGCCGTCGAGTGCGCGCATGGTGTCGAACAGGTCGGCGACCAGGGCGTGCAGTTCCGGGGTGTCGTGGCGCTCGACCGCGCGCGCACGGCGCAGCAGGCGCGCATCGCCCATGCGCAGCACTTCGCGGATCACGCCGCCCCCGGCAATGAGGCCTCGGGGCGAGTCGGAACGCAACTCGGGCTCAGCGGGTCGGAAGGCAGGCACATGGGGTCGGTTCGATCATGCCTCGGTTAGGGGCCGCCGAAGGCCAGGGACAGGTTCACGGCAGTCACGGTGTCGGTTTTCTCGGTGGCCGCAGGCACGTCGGTGTTGTGGCGGACCGTGAACGACAGGGTGGCGAACAGGCGGCCGATGACCGACAGCTTGAGTTCGGTGATCGCTTCGGCGGAGGTGTTGCTCGCGCCGGTGTCGACCTTGAGCGATTGCGCAAGTGCGCTGGTGTCCGACAGCCTCCGGATGTACGTGCCGCGCAGGCGGCCGATGACGTCGTCGTCTTCCACGCCGGTGCCCTGTTCCTCGGTCTGGCGCGCGCCGGCACCGATCTCGAGGTCGAGCGTGTGCACCGGGCCGGTCAGCACGTGCCGGCCATAGCCGATCACCTCTGAGGTGCGCTCGCGATAGCCGCCGAACAGGTCCTTTTCCCACTCCAGCGTGGCGAACCCGTAATTGCGTTGGCCGAAGTCGTAATCGAACTGGTTGGCCGCCGAGTAGCGTTCCGCCGTGCGACGCTGATCGTCACCGCTGTTGACGGCGGTGGCGGTGAAACGGTTCTTCCACTGCGGGTGCAGGTAGTCGAGCAGCAGCTTTGCGTTGAGCGATTCGGTTTGCGAGTTGCCGCCGGTGGCGAGCAGGCCGGCACCGGCTTCGCCCTTCCACGGGCCGGCGGCCGCAACGCAGGGCAGGGCCAGCAGCAGGGCGCAGCTCGACCGACGCCGCGCGGCCCGGCGGCCCGGGCGCGGATCATTCGGCGCGGCGTGGTCCCTCGGCTCAGGGGCGCGGCCGCTCATCCAGATCTGATCCGCGGTGGCTGGTCGGGCAGGCGCAGGCGTTCCACGGTCTGGCCGTGGAGCAGGTGACGATCGATGATCTCGTCGATGTCGGCGGTGTTGCGGTAGGTGTACCAGACCGCGTCCGGATAGACCGCCAGGCAGGGGCCTTCCTCGCAGCGTTCCATGCAACCGGCCTGGTTGACCCGTACCTTGCCCGGCCGGTTCAGGCGCAGGGCCTTGATGCGCGCCTTGGCGTGTTCGCGCGCCTCGGTGGCGCCCTTGTCGTTGCAGCAGCCGCGCCCGCCAGGCGCGCGCTGGTTGTTGCAGAAGAACAGGTGGTGTTCGTAATAGCTCACTGGAGGCCGGCCGCGGTCACTTGGAGCCGAAGGTATACGACAGGTTCACCGACGTGTAGGTGTCGGTCTTCTTGGTGTCCGGTGGCACGTCGGAGTTGTTGCGCGCGGTGAAGGAGATGCCGGCAAAGACGTTGCCGATGATGGACAGCTTGAGCTCGCTGACCGCCTCGCTGAAAGTGTTTTCGGAGCCGCTTTCGACCTTGATCGACTGGGAGAACGTGCTGGTTTCGGAGATCACCCACTGGTAGCGGCCGCCGAGGCGGCCGATGAACGCATCCTGGCGCTCGCCGGTATCCTGTGTCTCGGTCTGGCGCGCGCCGGCGCCGATCTCCGCGTCCAGCAGGTGCGCAGGCCCCGTCAGAAAGCGATGGCCGTAGCCCAGGCTCTGCACCGTGCGCTCCCTGAACCCGCCGAAGCGATCCTTCTCCCAGTCGACCGCCAGGAAGGCGTAGTTCTTCGGATTGAAGTTGTAGTCGAGCTGGTCGCCCACCGTGTACCGCTCTGCCGTGCTTTGTTCTTCATCGTTGTTGTTGAGCGCGGTGGCGTTGAAGCGGTTCTTCCATTTGGTGGTCAGGTATTCCAGATTGAACTTTCCGTTGATCGACCGCGTATCCGAGTTGCCGCTGGTGGTGAGCAGTCCGGCAGCGGCTTCGCCTTTCCATTCGCTGGCCTGGAGCGAGGGCGCGAGCAGCAGAGGGGCGACGATGGCGAATCGGCGAAGCATCCGGGTACCTCCGTTCAGGGCAGTCAATCCGCGATGATAACGGCCATGTCTCCTCCTTCCCATGACGGGCGTGCCGGCGCGCTGATGCAGGATGCCGATCTTTGCGTCAAATGCGGGCTGTGCCTGCCGCACTGTCCGACCTATCTGGTCAGTGAGCACGAGGCCGATTCGCCGCGTGGCCGGATCACCCTGGCGCAGGGCCTGATCGGCGGCACGCTGGCCGACGGCGCGTCGCTGCGTGCCCATCTGGACGGCTGCCTGTCCTGTCGCAAGTGCGAGGCGGTGTGCCCGGCCCGGGTGCCTTACGGACGCATTCTGGACGCGGCGCGTCAGGAGCTGGCGGCGCGTGATCCTCAACCCGACCGCTGGCTGCGCTGGCTGTCCAGGCTGCTGGTGCCGGCGCCGATGCGCGCGCTGCTGCGCGGGCTGATCGCGCTCTACCGCGGCAGCGGCCTGCAGCGTCTGACGCGGCGCAGCGGCGTGCTCGGCAGCGGTGGCCTGGCCAGGCTGGAGTCCCTGCTGCCGGCCCGTGCACCGGCCCGTGCACCGGCCCGGGTCCGGTCGCGTGCTGCCGCCGGCCCGGATGCCGGCCCGGATGCCGGCCCGGATGTGGTGCCGGATGCGGGACCGGAAGTGGCCCTGTTCCGCGGCTGCGTCGGCGACGTGCTGGAACGCGCGGTGCTGGAGGCCTGCGAGACCTTGTTGCGGGCCGCCGGTTATCGCGTACGCGTGCCGCCATCGCAGACCTGCTGCGGTGCCTTGCACCTGCACGGCGGGCAGCGCGAGCAGGCACGACGCCTGGCGCAGCGCAATGTCGAGGCGTTCGGTGACACCGGGGTGATTGCCAGCTTCACCTCCGGCTGCGCGGCGAGCCTGCGCGACTATCCGGACCTGGATCTGGGAAGCGCAGGGGACGGGTTCGCCGATCGCGTGCAGGACGTGATGACGCTGCTGCAGGCGCGCCTCGACCGGCTGCAGTTCCGCCCCCTGGCGCGGCGCGCCGCGCTGCATCTGCCCTGCACCCTGGCCAACGTCATGCAGGCCGGTCCCGCCCTGCGCGGTGTGCTGGCCGCGGTGCCCGGTCTGGAGTTGATCGACCTGGATCCGCCCCAGCATTGCTGCGGTGCCGCCGGACGCCATTTCCTGAGCCACCCCGATGCGTCGGATCGGCTGCTGGCGCCCAAGCTGCGCGCGATCCAGGCGCTGCGGCCCGACCTGGTCCTGAGCAGCAACGTCGGCTGCAGCCTGCACCTGCAGGGCGGACTCACCCGTCTGGGGCAGGCGGTTCCGCCGGTGGTGCATCCGGCGATCCTGCTTGCCGGGCAGCTTGTTTGACCTGGGCCTCGATCCTGAGCAGCAGCAGTTCGGCCATCTCGCCTTCCATGAATTCGCGCAGGCGGTCGGCTTCCTGTTCCTTGGGCAGCACCTGCTCGGCGTTGAAGCTGAAATCGCGGCGGATCTCGATCATTTGCGGAGCGATCCAGACCCGGGCCCCGGTGCGCACGTCGTAGTTCACGCGCAGGATCAGCTCGTACTCCAGCGCCTTGCCGTCGGAGCCCACCGACAGGACCTCTCGCGAGCCCCGCAGATCGGTCAGGCGGATGACCGTGACGTCATCGCGGCTGGCCTCGACCACCTGCGCGCCCCGGCGCAGCAGGCGATTGCGCAGTTCGGCCTCGACCGGGGGTTCGGACACCCGGTAAGGCGCAACCATGTCGATGCGCACCAGTTGCAGGGGCTCTGGCAGCGGCCGGCTGCCGGCGGCGCGAAAGCCGCACCCGGCCAGCAGGGCCGATGACAGCAGCAGCGCAAGCCAGGGCGCGGGCGCGATGCTCATATCACCAGATTGACCAGGCGTCCCGGCACCACGATCTTCTTCTTCGGCTCGACGCCGCCGACGAACTTCTGCACGTTGGCGTCGGCCAGCGCCGCCGCAAGAATCTGCTCCTGCGTCGCCTCGCGCCCGACCGTGATCTGGCTGCGCAGCTTGCCGTTGACCTGCACCACGAGCGTGATCTGATCCTTGACGCGCGCCGCCTCGTCGGCCACCGGGAAGCGCGCGTCGAGCGCGTTGTCCTGGCCGGTAAGTGCCTGCCACAGCGCATGAGCCGCATGCGGGATGATCGGGTTGAGCATGAGCACGATGCTCTCCCAGATTTCCTGCAACACGGCACGACCCTGCGCGCTGGCGTCGTCGAACTTCGCCACCGTGTTCATCAGTTCCATCACCGCCGCGATGGCGGTGTTGTACTGCTTGCGACGGCCGTAGTCGTCGCCGACCTTGGCGATGGTGTCGTGCAGCGTCGCGCGCAGCGCTTTCTGCGACTGCGTGAGCGCGGACGTATCAAGCTTCGGCGCAGGCCCCTGCGAGACCTGCGTGTGCACGCCTCGCCACAACCGGCGCATGAAGCGCGCCGCACCTTCGACGCCGGAATCATTCCACTCCAGCGAGGCATCCGGGGGCGAGGCGAACATCGCGAACAGGCGCACGGTGTCGGCGCCGTACTGGTCGATCAGCAGTTGCGGGTCGATGCCGTTGTTCTTCGACTTCGACATCTTCTCGACGCCGCCGATCTGCACCGGCTCACCACTGCTGGCGAGCTTCGCGGCCAGCGGATGGCCCTTGGCGTCGTGCTCGATGACCACATCGGCCGGATTGATCCAGGTCTTCTTGCCCTGGTCTTCGGTGTAGTACGTCTCCTTCACCACCATGCCCTGCGTAAGCAGGTGGGTGGCCGGTTCGTCGCCGGGCACAAAACCCTCGTCGCGCATCAGCTTGTGGAAGAAGCGGAAGTACAGCAGGTGCAGGATCGCGTGCTCGATGCCGCCGATGTACTGATCCACCGGCAGCCAGTAGTTGGCGCGCTCGTCGCACAATTGCTGCGCGCCCGGCGAGGTAAAGCGCGCCTGGTACCAGCTCGATTCGAAGAAGGTATCGAAGGTGTCGGTCTCGCGCTCTGCCGGTCCGCCGCAGTTCGGGCAGCTCGTCTTGCGCCATTCCGGGTCGGACTTGATCGGGGATTTGACGCCGGTGAACTCGATGTCTTCCGGCAGCACGACGGGCAACTGGTCTTCGGGGACCGGCTGCGCGTCGCACGTCCGGCAGTAGATGACCGGGATCGGGCAACCCCAGTAGCGCTGGCGCGACACGCCCCAGTCGCGCAGGCGGAAGTTCACGCGGCGACGGCCGATGCCCTGCGCCTCGAAGCGCAGGGCGAGCGACTCGCAGGCCTGCGCGTAGTCCATGCCGTCGAGTTCTCCGGAATTCACGATGCGCATCGCCGGATGCAGCTTGTCCGCGTACCAGTCCTGCCAGAACGAGGCATCGTAGGCCTCGCCCGGAATCCCGATGACCTGCTGGATCGGCAGGCCGTATTTCTGCGCGAACGCGAAGTCACGCTCGTCGTGGCCCGGCACTGCCATCACCGCGCCGGTGCCGTAGCCCATCAGCACGAAGTTGGCGGCCCACACCGGCAGCTTCTCGCCGCTGATGGGGTGGATGGCGTCGATGCCCAGCGGCATGCCGCGCTTTTCCATGGTCTCGAGTTCGGCCTCGGCGACGCCGGTCGCCGAGCCCTCGGCGAGGAAGGCGGCGAGCGCGGGATCGTGCTTCGCGGCCGCCTGCGCCAGCGGGTGCTCCAGCGCGACCGAGACGAAGGTCACGCCCATGAGGGTGTCCGGGCGCGTGGTGTAGACCTCGAGCGGGTCGTGCCCCGGAACCTGGAAGGCGAATTCGAGACCCTCAGAGCGGCCGATCCAGTTGCGCTGCATGGTCTTGACCGAGTCCGGCCAGCCGTCGAGCGTGTCCAGCCCATCGAGCAGTTGCTGCGCGTAGGCGGTGATCTTGAGGAACCACTGCGGGATCGAGCGTCGTTCGACCACGGCGCCACTGCGCCAGCCGCGGCCGTCGACGACCTGCTCGTTGGCCAGCACGGTCTGGTCGACCGGGTCCCAGTTCACCACCGCGTCCTTGCGGTACACCAGGCCCTTGTTCATCAGGCGCGTGAACAGCAGCTGCTCCCAGCGGTAGTAGTCCGGCCGGCACGTCTGCACCTCGCGCGTCCAGTCGTAGCCGAAGCCCAGCGCATCGAGCTGGGTCTTCATGTACTCGATGTTTGCGTAGGTCCACTGCGCCGGCGCGGTGTGATTGGCGATGGCCGCGTTCTCGGCCGGCAGGCCGAAGGCGTCGAAGCCCATGGGCTGGAGCACGTTCTTGCCCAGCATGCGCTGGTAGCGGCTCATCACGTCGCCGATGGTGTAGTTGCGCACATGCCCCATGTGCAGCTTGCCGCTGGGGTAGGGGAACATCGACAGGCAGTAATACTTCTCGCGCGCGGGGTCCTCGGTGACCTCGAAGACGCGGTTCTCGTTCCAGTAGGCCTGGGCGGCGCGCTCGACGGCGCTGGGGTCGTAGTCTGGATTCACGAGAAAAAGAGGCGAAGCCCGAGCGGGCCCGGGACAGGTGGGCGGGACGGGCATTCTAGCCGCTGCGTGGAGGACCCCGGACCAGGGCGGGCAAGCACGCCGCTGCAGGTCCGGGGCTGTGCAGGTACGGCTGAGGTTCCGGCTGTGCGCTGCGGCCCCGGCGAGACCTGCTCAGGCGTTGCGCCGCGCCATGAAGGCGATGCGCTCGAACAGGTGCACGTCCTGTTCGTTCTTGAGCAGCGCGCCGTACAGCGGCGGCAGTGTTTTCTTGGTGCTGGCCTCGCGCAACACGGTCGGGTCGATGTCCTCGGCCAGCAGCAGCTTGAGCCAGTCCAGCAGCTCGGAGGTCGAGGGCTTCTTCTTCAGGCCGGGCAGTTCACGCAGGCCGAAGAACACCT